>CAZSUE010000581.1:0-3792 GCA_964609045.1 uncultured archaeon
GATCTCGCCATCGAGCTGAAATACGAGCGACCGCTCTATGCCTCGGAACGCACGGCGAAAGAGCCGGGGGTTGGGATGAGCCTCGCCGAGATCAGTGCCGTACTCGGGAAGTTCCGCGCACCGCTCGCCGCGCGCGACTACCAGTACTCGCACTTCGGCCCCGCCTATCTCCATTACCAGGTCAATTACGGCAAGACGGATCCGCCGTATGCGCCGTCGCGAGCGCCGCCAT
The DNA here is from genome assembly GCA_964609045.1 of uncultured archaeon. GTDB lineage: Archaea > Thermoplasmatota > Penumbrarchaeia > CAZSUE01 > CAZSUE01 > CAZSUE01. The sequence goes on from CAZSUE010000581.1 coordinate 233, forward strand.
CGCTCGATATCTTCGAAGAGGCGTATCCCGCGGTGAAACGGGGGCTCTACGAATCGGTGCGATTCTCCGACGCACTCATCATCAAGCCGCTGCACCATGACCTCGAATCGATCACAGCCATGGCCGCAGCGGGGAAGGGGCAGCAGGAGGGGGACGCGTTCAATCTCCCCCCCAAACCGGTCTATGTCGTCTATAACCCGAAACAGGATCGGCTCCTCTATTTCAACGAGGACGCCCACGCATTCATCCACACCTACCGCGACTACCCTGACCTCGATGCGATACTGCGCGATTATGCAGCGAAGGAGGGCCAGTCGCCCGAGGCCGCTTGGAACGACCTCCGCGGGTTTCTCGCCGTGCTCGTTCACGGCGGTGTCCTCGAGGTGGGATCCGACCGCTCCCGCTGAACCGATACGATGGAGGGAGCGACGACTGGAACGTTACCCACCGCCCGGTCGACAGATCGTCGCAGCCAGCGGCCGTTTTCCACCCGTGGCACATACCCCGTGCCGATGCATATGGCCGAAGTGCAAGCCGTTTTTCGACCGCTCGGCTCCTCCAACGAGACCGTCTCCATCACGATCATGGGCTCGAAGAAGATCATCGACGATCACGCCTTTATGTTCGCGAGCGAAGCGACAATGGCACTGTCGGCGCTCTCCGCGTCGCAATCAAGAATACGGGTACCGACGCCGCCGGGTACTCGGAGCACGACGATGCACCATGGATCACCATGTCCGGCGCACGCGCCGCTCAGCTGGAGGTCGAGGGAAAAAATCTCAATGTCCTCCCCGAAGGTACCCTTTGTTATGAGGGCGTCGCCTCCCGTCGAGACTCTATTAGAACTGCGCCCGACGAGGTCGCGCCTCGGAGGTTCAGCGACGAGGAATGGGGCGAGACGCTGCAGGCGTTGCCCGAACGGGTGGTCAGGCGATTTGCGGCGCTACCAGCGCTGATGATGAAGAGGATGGGGATGCGGATGGGGATGAGGAGGATGGGCGGTAGAGAGCGGTATTGTTCACGATCAGGGGCGTTCACCGAGCGCGGCAGCGACGAATGTCTCTCTATGGTCACTCTCGCGAATGTCTCTCTATGGTCACTCTCGCCTACGTTTTGACGCCGCTTTCAGGTAGACGCTGCGCGGCGCCAGTTTGGTAAGTGCATAGACCAGCTTATTGGTGAACCCGGGGATATAGATCACGCGCTTGCTCCCCACGTGCTCCAGCGCATGCTGGACCACGCTCTCGGCGCTCATCCACCGCACCACGCCGCGATCCTTTAGCTCCGCGCGACGCTTCCCGAGCTTCTTATGGAAATCGGTGCGGGTGAACCCCGGACAGAGCGCTTGGACATCGATATTGTCAGGGCGGACCGCAGTGTAGACCGCCTCGGAGAAGGCATTGATATACGCCTTCGTCGCACAATAGAGCTCGCTTTGCGGGTTGGGGAGGAACGCTGCCAGCGACGAGACGTTGATGATGAACCCGCCGCCGTTCGCGCGCAGTTTCGGCACCGCGGCGTGTGTGATGCGCGTGACCGCGTCCACAAGCACGGTGAGCATGGGCTTTTGCGCATCGTATTGATCCTCGAGAAAGCTCTTCGTCAACCCGAACCCCGCATTATTCACGAGCGCCGCCAACCGCGCGCGTCGCTTAATCGTCCTCATGAGTCGGGCCATGTCCGAGGGAACGGTAAAATCCGCGATCACGATCTCGGTGGCGATACCGTAGGTTCCCTCGAGCTCCTCCATCGCCGCCTTGATCTTTTCTCTTCGCCGTCCGGTGACGAGGAGATCGTAGCCCCTGGCGGCCAGCGCTTCTGCGAACGCCACGCCGATCCCGCTGGTCGCGCCGGTGATGAGTGCAGATTTGTGTGGGGCGGTCATTGCTTTGGCTCCCGCGACTCCTCCAGTTCGTTCCTGACCCGGCGTGCAGTATCGATGATATTGTCCCAGTGTGTCCCTTGCCAGTAATACTGATCGCACCGGCCGCAATACCAGAATTCATATTGATACTCGAAGACCTTTTTGGGCACCTTTCCTTCGACCGTCGCCTTCGCTCTCTCCTCGAGCGGCGCATTACAACGTGAACATCGATATCGACGGCTGTCCAGTCTGTTGGGGTCACATACGAGATCGAAGCGCCCGATCACCGCCGCGAGCTGCTTTTTCAGCGCGTCGCTTTCGATATAATAGGTCCGACACACATCTGTCTCCGATAGCAGCTTATCGCGCGTGAGCAGGACGCGTCCCTCCGCCGCGGCGCGGGCGGCGAGTTCGGGGTCGTCCAGCCCTCGTGGGTAGAGCGTATCGTACCCGATGATGCGCAACCACCGCGCGAGCCTGCCGAGCATCATATCGCAGAGAAAGGTCTGTTCTCGGTCCCCACGTCGGTCCTCATCAGGATCATGGCGTGACGGTGCGATGGTCCCGGCGCTAACCTCTTGCGGCTCCTCCGATGGTGCCCCCATCCACGTTACCTCGCCGTGCGAACCATCCAGTAAGTATTAAAAATCTTCTCCGCTCGCTCGTGTTGCTCCCCGCTCCCATCGCCCCGTATCGTTTTCGTCGTCCTAGTCGCGAATGGCGGGGATGGTCATGGGTCCCTCTGGCAATACCGCCATGGGCACCCCGTCATCTCCCTCTTGCGCGAGGCGCGAATCGATATATCGTTGCGCATCGGCGATCGGCTCGAGCCACCCCTCTGGGACCGTATCCGGTGCCAGCTCGCTATAGAGGAGGATACGCACTTCGAGTGTCGTACGGATGAGTGCGAGCGTCTGCAGCTGCCATTGCTCCTCACGCCGGACCGCATTCGACTGTAGCGCGTCGAGGAACTGCTCGGGTCCAGCGTACGCATCGAGCAATGCGGCGAAATGGCTGTCGGACGGGACGCCATCTCGACACTCCGAGAATACAACGATGGTCCCGCCGCGTTGCACGATGGCTGCGGCGGCCGCGATGCCTTTCACCGTCTGGTAGAGGTTCTGGTCCAGCGGCGCGCCGCTATTGCTCGTGACCACCACCGGATAGCGGCGCGCGCAGTGCGCCACAGCAGCTGTTCCAACGAACGCACAGCCTGCTGCGTGCGCGTCGGGCACTGCGCCGCAGAAGACGCCCGTGATGGCATGGTCACGGTCCAGACTGACATTGAGGAGGAGGTCGGCGGGCAGGGCCGCGCCGTAACGGCGCACCATCCGTTGGGTCGGGTTATCGCGCATCCGGACCCATGTCGTGCGCGGGTCGGCGATGACCGAGGCACGATGGAAATGCATGATCGAGTCGATATCGGCGATGCCTGGCATCACCGCCTTGTACCCGCCGGAAAAACCGGCGAAGAAATGCGGCTCGATGAAGCCGAGGAGGAGGCGCCGTTTGGCGCCGACATAGTGGCGATTCAACCGTAGCGCGCCGCCGTCGTCCCGTTTCCCCACCGTCGCGAGCATGGCATCATCGGTGGCGTCGTGGTTCACCACACGGTAGTTCTCGACGATATCGGCCCCGAGGAGCCGACGCAATACCCGCGGTGGTGCGGGGCGGTGCGAGCCGTTCCCTACGATGA
>CAZSUE010000582.1:0-3791 GCA_964609045.1 uncultured archaeon
ACCGAACCGAACATAGGAACGGATCGTCGCCGAGCTGCGCCATGCTACTGCAAATGCGAATGCGAATGCAAATGCAAATGCTACATGCGCTCGCTTCAGCCTGTCTGAGCGTGCCCGATTAGACGGCGACGATAAAGATGCCCAGCCCGAGAAAGAAAAAGAACTGCACGATGAGGTAATGCATCGAATAGGTACTCTTCGTTTTGAGCTGTAAGAGGGTATAGGACAGCGCCATACCGGTGGCGATGACGAACCACGCGATATAGTTGTGGAGCGGTACCTCCACGGCGGCCCATGCCCAATAATCGAAATGGATGGCGATGGGCTCGAGAATGATATCGAAGAGCAGTGCCAAACCACCGGTCATCACCGCAACGAGGTACGCGTTCTTCGTGAATATCTTGGCGATCTTGACCGACCCGAGGATGACGAAGACCCAATTGAACCCGATGACCAGCGGCACCTCGAGCACTTGGTACCCGAGCGTGGCACCGTACTGATAGTCGCCGAACACCAGCCCGGTCCAGACACCCAGCGCTTCGAGGCTAAAGGTGACGATATAGGTGACGAGGATCCATGAGATCACTTTCCAGTTCTTCTCGATCACGATGGGCGCAAGCACCAGCGCGCACATGATGAAGAGGACCCATGGGGTGAACTCGATCATCATCGATCGGAACGCGGGATGAAAATGTCCGAAAAAGCCGACGGTGAAGATGATATAGATACAGAGGATCGGAAAATAATCTTTCAAGAACCGGAGCGCCATCTCCTTCGTGTCCGTCCTGTCCGTTACGTCCATTGCGTCCCCCTCGTATGGTCTTCGACTCCGTTCTCCGATGAGCACTGGCATCTCCCGATCGATCGTGATCGATCCGGTATGGTCGTCGAAGTTGAAAGACAGGTCCACACCCAGACCGGCCCAATGAATGAATGGATGAATGGATGGATGATGGATGATGAATGGATGGATGATGGATGGATGATGGATGATGAATGGATGTATGCGGAATGCGAAGTGTGCGATCGCAGCCAGTGATGGACGATGCGATCAATTCTCAGGTACCAGTTCCGCGTCACCCATCGATCGCGTTCTCCGATGACCATTATGATCCCGATTGAATAATTTCTTGCCGATGATATTGGTGATGATCCGCGCTTTGGACGGTTTGATCTTGCGCCGATAGACGATGAACGGGTCTTTTTCGATCTTTTTCGCCGTCCACTTATACATGTCTGACGCGTTGGCGATCGGTATCCGCGCCGCCTTCGGTAATGCGGCGAATCCGCTTTCCGCAGTGGCTTGCCATTGCTCATAGCGTTCGAGCTGACGCGCGATGAACTGTCGGAACTGTTCTGGATGCTGTTTCGTATACTCGTACTCCAGCGTTTCGAGCCCTATCGCGTCCATATCGTCCAACGGGAAATAGGTGCGGCCAAAGTTGAGGTCTTCGTCGATGTCGCGAATGAAATTGATATATTGCATGGCTCGACCCAGTAACCGCGCTTGGTCGTAGAACTTCTCATCCACACCGAGGATCTTTGCCATCATCAACCCGACCACTTCCGCCGAGCCGTACATATACGCGACCACCTCGTCGAGGTGATGGTACTGGTTCTTGGTCAGGTCCATCTCCATGGCGTCGAGGAACGCATCGATCCATGTGGGGTCGAATGTATGTTTGCGCATGAGCGCGACGAACGAATCGATGACGACATCGTCTGTATGCGCACCGGCGAGCGCGCGGCGGTACCGCGTGCAAAAGGTGTAGAACTCCTCTTCCTGTTGCGGAACCGCATCGACATAGTCGTCCGCCTTTCGAACGAAGCTGTATAACGCGAACACATCGTTCTTGACGCTGGCGGGGAAGAAGAGGCTGTTGTAGAAATAGGTCTTCGATCCGCGTTTGAAGATGGTGTGGAGTGTTCCGTTCGTACCCTTATTCTGCATAATATTCACGAAATTCCTTGGCGAGTATGTGCGACGAGATGATCACCATGGGCACGCCGATACCAGGATGATTGTAGTGGCCGGTGTACCACAGCCCCTCCACCTCCTTGCTCTTGTGCGGGAGCCGAAAGATGGCGGTCTGGCGCAGCGTGTGCGCCAGCCCCAATGCGGTGCCGCGGTACGCATTATACTTGTGTGCGAAATCGCGGTGTGCAAAGAGGCGTTTGGAGACGATGGCGTCGCGGATGCTGGTCCCCACCAATCCCTCGAGATGGGTGATGATCTTTTCGTAGAGCGCGTCCCTGATCTCGTCGGTATCCTCGAGCCCGGGCGCCACGGGAACGAGGATGAAGAGGTTCTCGCACCCTTCCGGTGCCACGGTGGGATCGGTCTTCGACGGGCAGCAGACATAGTAGGACGGGTTTTCCGGCCATGCCGGTCGCTTAAAGATCGTCTCGAAATGCTCGTCCCAATTCGGATCGAAATAGAGATTGTGATGCTCGAGCGCGTCGATGCGCTTATCGAGCCCAAGAAAGACGAGGAGCGCGGACGGCGCGATCTTGCGCTTGCGCCAGTATTTCGCGGAGAATGACCGATACTCCTCGTCGAGGAGATGCTTTTCCGCGAAATGGTAATCGGCGTTCACCACACCGATACCCCCTTCGAAGCGCCCCTGATCGGTGATCGCGGCGCGGAATACGCCGTTCTCCACCTCGATCTCGGTAACATTATGGTCGAAGTGGAACTCGACGCCGAGCGAGCGCGCGAGCTTGTAGAACCCGCGCCCGATCATGCCCATACCGCCTGGTGGATACCAGACGTTGAGATCGAAATCGACATGCGACATGAGCGCATAGAGTGCGGGGCTCTTATACGGCGACCCACCGAGGAAGACGATATTATACTCGAGGATCTTGCGCAGCTTATCGTTGGAGATGAACCGTTTCGCGTACCGATCGAGGCTCTCGAGCAGGTGGAGCTTCGATCCCTCCACCATGAGCTTGCGGTTGAAGAAATCGTAGAGGCGCTTGTACTCTTTGTAGATGAACTCGTTCATGGCGATCTTGTACTGGTACCGCGCCGATTCGAGATACTGTTCCAGCTTCTCGCCACCATCCTCTTCGTAGCGATCGAAGAGTGTCTTGTTTTTCTCGAGGTCGGGCGAGATATCCACCACCTCGTCGGGACTGTAGAAAACGCGATACGAGGGGTCGAGACGCTTGAGGTCGTAGAACTCGCTCGGCTCCTTTCCAAACGCTTTGAAAAATGTCTCGAACACATCGGGCATCAGGTACCACGAGGGTCCCATATCGAAGACGAACCCCTGGTCGCGATAGACGATGGCCCGTCCACCGGGCTGGTCGTTCTTCTCGAGGACCGTGACCTTATACCCGTCCTTTGCCAGTAAAGCTGCCGCGGAGAGACCGCCGAAGCCTGCGCCGATGACGATAACCTCTTTTTGCACCGATATCCCTCTTTCTAATGGTAATAGAACATTTAAGAATTGGTTACGTCGCCAAGTGACACTCCCGCCTCCATGAAGGGGGTAGCGTATCAGCAATCGATAGATCCAAACCCATGATCGAAGATTTTCCGTTTTGGGTCGACCGACGCGAGAGTAGCTCCCGCCGCGCCGACCATGCCATATGCTGAGTGGCGGAACGGATGCAATTTGTAAATGTCAGACCCTATTTAAGATTATAGGGATACCCATGTAAACGGCTACATGCTACGCTATTAAGTTAAACCAAAACTACTCTGCGATCATCAATGGGCGCAGCGAAATAGGCTCATTCCATTCAAAGGGTCGAGTATATATGTTTTCGCCAAAAAATGTATT
>CAZSUE010000583.1:0-838 GCA_964609045.1 uncultured archaeon
TCAGCACGCACGATCTGCTGAGCCAGGTCGGGAACGGCGCGAGGCCTGGCCAGCGCTTCTAGAGCTGCGTCAGCACGCACGATCTGCTGAGCCAAGTCGGGAACGACGCGCGGGACGAGCCAGCGCCTCTAGGGCTGCGTCAGCGCAACTGATCTGCTGAGCCAAGTCGGGAACGACGCGCGGGACGAGCCAGCGCCTCTAGGGCTGCGTCAGCGCAACTGATCTGCTGAGCCAAGTCGGGAAGTGCGTGCGGGCCCAGCCAACGCTTCTAGACTTGCGTCAGCACGCACGATCTGCTGAGCCAGGTCGGGAAGCGCGCACGGCCCGAGCCAGCACCTCTAGACCTGCGTCAGCACGCACGAATTTGCTGAGCCAAGTCGGGAACGACGCGCGGGACGAGCCAGCACCTCTAGACCTGCCTCAGCACGCACGATCTGCTGAGCCACGTCGGCAACGACGCGCGGAGCTTGGCCAGCACCTCTAGACCTGCGTCAGCACCAGCGCATCTGCTGAGCCAGCTCGGGAACACCGCACGGCCCGAGCCAGCACCTCTAGACCTGCGTCAGCGCGCACGCTCTGCTGAGGCAAGTCGGGAGCTGAGCGATCTACGAGATCTTTGGCTCCTCGTCAGCATCGGCCTCGGGCCGAAAGAACGCATCCGGGTGAAGGAACGGCACTAGCGCGGTGATGACCGCGGGGACATAGAGCGCGGTACGGGAGATACGCCCATGCGTGAAATGCCCGATGGCGCCGCCCTTTTGCTTCGTATCGTCCGCGCCGGTGCGCTCGTCCATGACATCGCCGAGCTCCTCGCCATCCAGCAGCCGCGTGGCCACTG
>CAZSUE010000583.1:848-3790 GCA_964609045.1 uncultured archaeon
CGGCGGGAGCGGGAACTGCGGCGAGACGCCGACACCGCGCCTCCCGTCAGTGTCGAGGACGCACGCCGCTCCGAACGCGAACCAGTCGTTGCGCTGTTTGGCCACACCGCCTTCGATCCCGATCAAGAACTGTGCATTTGAGAGTGGGTCTCCGGAAGTGAGTGTCCCTCCCGCGAGCGTATCTTCGCTAACGGTGCGATAGCGCTCGTAGAGCGCGCGGGCGCGGTGCTCCGCGCCGTGGAATGTCGCATCGCCGATAGGCTGCGCGGCCACACCGGACGGCGCATCGAGCGGTTGCACGGCGACCTCGGAGCAGTACTGTTGGAACGCTTGCCGCACCGCTGCGGCCTTGACCGGGTTGGTCGAGCCCACCGCGACGAGCACGGGGTCTGGCAGCAACGATCCACGGGGTCCGCCCGTCTCCTGCATGAGCTTGCTCTCGGTGAGGATCATCCGGTAGAGCCGTTCCTTGAATTCCTCCCGTAGAAAGAGGGTGGGAGCGATCAGCACGCGCTTGAGGAGCGCCGCTTCACGGGCGGCGTCGTAGACCCGATCCTTCTTTGTGACAACTTCCATTACCAGTCCGAACCGCTCGTCGAGAAGGTCGAGGATCGCGTTATCGATCGCGTCGATTCGCGTCCGGACCTCATGCAGCTTGCGCGTCATCCCCGCTCACCGCCGCCATGCGAACGAGTTGTCACATCCCAAGCCAACGCCCCTATTCGCGCTGCGTCAAATTTCAATTCCGTATCCAGACCCATTTCCATCTGCGGTGTCGCATTCATCGTTTCTCGTCCCTCTTCCATCGTTCATTCATTGCTGTGGCTTCTCGGAACCGATCACCCGCGGGATGCGCTGCGCCTGGAGGAGGAGGTCGGCGAGAGTGACGGCGGTGAGCGCCTCGACGATCACCGGCGTACGCAACGCAAAGCAGACATCGTGGTCGCCCTCCACGCTGACGGTCGTTGGCTCGCCGGTACGCAGGTCCACGGTCCGTTGCGGTCGGGCGATGGACGAGGGCGGTCTGAACGCAACGCGAACCACGAGCGGGTTGCCGTTGGAGACCCCGCCGTTGATCCCGCCGCTATGGTTCGTCTCGGTCGTGCCCTCGGCGTCGAGGATCGCGTCGTTGTAGACGCTTCCGCGCATCCGCGCCGCACGGAACCCCGCACCGAACGAGACCCCCTTCGCGCCGGGGATCGAAAAGAGCGCATGCGCCAGCGCAGCCTCGACACCGTCGAAGAACGGCTCGCCGACACCCGCCGGCACCCCCTCGACGCGGCAGACGACAACACCGCCGAGCGAATCGCGCGCTTTACGCGCCTCTTCCAGCACGCTCTGGATCGCACTATCGTCCGTTACTCCTTCAATCTCCGTTGAGGAGAACGACTCCACCGCGATGCCGCCGATCTCTGCCACGCGCGCCGCGATACTGATACTGATACCGATGCCGATATCGATGCCGATGCCGCCGGACGCGATGAGGCTCTTGGCGAGCACGCCGGCGGCGACGAGCGGCGCGGTCATCCTACCAGAGAACTCTCCGCCGCCGCGATGATCGTTGTAGCCGCCGTATTTGACCTGCGCGGTCCGATCCGCATGCCCCGGCCGGGGAGTATGGAGCAGCTTTTCGTACGATGCGGAGCGCGCGCGTTCGTTGGCGATCACCAGCGTGACCCCGGACCTCACCCGTACGATGTCCGGCTCGCCGCGCGGCGTTGTCCAGCGCCCCTCACCGCGTCGCCGTCGCATATCGATATCGAAGATCGAGTCCTCCACCGGAAGGCCGGCGGGACAGCCGTCGACGACCACGCCCACCGCGTCGCCGTGCGATTCGCCAAAGAGCGTGACCCGAAGCATCCGGCCCAATACATTCATTCGATCCTCGCCCCCAGTGCTGTGAGGTCGCAAAAGAAACCGGGATAGGATTTGGTAATACAATCGCTCCCCATAATTTTCACCCCGTTGGATGCACGCAACCCGACGAGCGCCAGCGCCATAGCGATCCGGTGATCGCCATGCGCAGAGGCGCGGCCCCCTTTCAATGTGCCGCCGGTGACCTCGAGCGTATCGTCGGTGAGCGTGACCCGCGCCCCGAGCCGTGCTAGCTCCGCAGCGACGATCCGATGGCGCGCGCTCTCCTTATGCTCCAACCGCGCGAGATTCCGAAACACGCTGGTACCGCGACAGAAGCAGCTAAGCGCCACAAGCGGCAAAAGGAGGTCCGGCGCATGGTCTGCGTCGAATTCGAACGCGAAGAGCGGTGCCCCTTCCACGGTGACCGACGGCGATCGTGACCGCGCCGTCATCGTCGGCGTGGCCCCCGGCAGCGGTCCCGTTGCAAGCGTAACCTTCGCACCGGCGCGACGGAGGATACCGAGCACGACGCGGTCGGCCTGGACACTATCCATATCGAGCCCGTCGACTGTGACCCCTCCGGCGATGGCGCCCGCCACGAGGAGGTTCGCCGCACCGGACCAATCGCCCTCGATCATTACTGTACCCGGCCGATAGCGCTGTTGGCCGGGGATATCGATGACGAAGCGATCTTTCGATTCGCGCCGGAGCGCCACCGTGACACCGAACTGACGCATCGTCCCGATGGTCAATACGAGGTAGGGGACGCTCACCGGATCGGTGATGCGTACGCACGATGCACCGGCGACGGTGGGGAGCGCGAGGATGAGACCGGAGGCGAGCTGCGAGGTGATGGGTCGCACGAGTTCCACGCACCCCGCCGAGACGGGGCCGCGAACGCGTACCGGTGGACGGCCATGAAGCGCCTCACACCGCGCACCCAGTGTGCGCAGCGGCGCTTCCAGCATGGCCATGGGCCGCCTACGGAGCGACCCTCGTGCGACGAGGAGCGCGTCGGTGTCCAATAACGCGACGAGTGGCGCGATGAGCCGGAACGCCAGCGCGGATCCGCCGCAATCGAGTAC
>CAZSUE010000584.1:0-3790 GCA_964609045.1 uncultured archaeon
GAGGGTGAGGTTGAGCGTCTCGGTGATATTATGGTAGTAGTTCGTGGCGACGGAGTCGTTGAGCCGGTTCAATAGGACGGTGACCAAACCGCTGTCGACCATGGAAAGATAGTACGGTTCGCCGAACCACCAGGGGTAGGCGCCAAAATAGGTCTGGTTCATGGAGATATTGTAGGCAATATCGTCCGCAACTTCAAGAGGATTATGAATTGGAGTGGATTGGTTATGGTAGTGATATAACCTGAACGCTTCCACGGCCCACGCCATACGCCAGGATTCGTGATAGTTCCAAGAGTCCACCGCGAGTTTCTCCTCTTCTGAAGTATTGAACCCTTTCTCTCGGATATAATCGATATAGTTCGCAGTGGACCAGTTCCCATCGAGGAGGTTGGCGATGGCGTTATCCGCAGCGGAACGATATCGAGCATCCTCTGTGAGATCGTACAGATTATAGAGATAGGTGATCTCGGCAAAGAACGTCGCCCCGATCTCACCCTCGATAGAACCAAAGTCCGTGCTACCATCGATATACTTATTGTACCACGGGAGGGTATATCTGAACGAGGCGGTATCATTGAGGATAAAATCTTCCGCCACTCGTTTCGATGCGTTGAGATAGCGCGGATTCCGATACCCTTGCTGATAGGTGTAATTGTAGGCACGGATGAACGCGTTACCGATGAGTGCATTCGCCAATGGCGGCACAATATTTTCATCAGCGTCCTCCATGTTCCATGCCCATCTTCCAGTGGGCGAGCCGTCGTTGGCCTTATGCTCCACCCGGAGGAGGTATTCTGCGGCACGGACGACTATATCGTGGACGGGACCGTTGTCGATGATCACCGGCTGGTAGGTCCAGAGCGCATTGCCCTGTTCGTCGAGCCCGCGGAGGCGGATATTGGTCCCAAAGGTGGTATTGTCGATGGTGATGGTCTGGTTCGTGGTGTACCAGTCCGTGCGTCCGGGTATGGGGTCCATTTCGAGGATGCCAAGCGTATAATTGAGATGGCTGACATCGACCTGGACGGTGTCCACGCCGGTGAGGTCGTCGGTGACATAGGCCTCGATCACGATCTCGTCACCGTTTTCGTAACTGTCGTTGCGTGGTTCGATCACCACATTGCGCACCCACGGCGGGGTAAGATCGTACGACGATTCTTCGAGCACGGTCTGGCCCTGGAAGATGACGGCGTTCTCGGGGTTATAGACGAGGCGGAAATAGACCGCCTCAGTGGGCCAATCGCCGCCCGCCTCGGCCTTATAGATCTCTGGCATCATCGCCTCGTTGATGATGACCGATTCGCCGGGCTCCCAGAGCGATGCTTCGCCAAGCGGTACGGTCTGGATCGGGTATGGCTCGTACGAGTCGCCGTCTGCAGAGATCATCAATTGGAGCGCGGAGATGAGCAGTTCGCCCTCGACGAGCGTGATCACCGCGACATCCTGATCCTGCTGGTGGACATTGAGCTTGTCCTCAGCGTCCTCCACGGTGAACTCGACGTCGGGGACCTCACCGCGTCGTGATTCGATGGCGAGCCCGAACATCCAGAGATAGAGGAGGAGGACGATGACGAGCACGATGGCGATGAGGAGGACGGAGGCGACGATCTGCGAGAGCGCCTCGTCGTCCTCGGTCATGCGTCGGCGCAGGATCATCGCTGCAAAGGCGAAAAAGATGAGGATCATCATGGAAACGGGTGCTGCACTCATTGAGAGATCTCCATTATCATCACTGTCTGGGGGTGCAAACGGGCTACCGTAGTGTGCGCGTGCATCGGCGTTCTCACACACCTTTTCGGAGGAGGGGACGGCTTGGAATGGCAATGGGTGTGGATCGGCGCGGGTGGGGGCAGGGAAGGTTCGGGTCGCGCTCATGTCGTCCTCTGGGGCGGGCATGGCCAGTGCTTTTTGCATCGAGCTGTTATCGCGGAGGAGTACGACGAAGAGGGACGAGCGGTTATAGTTACCATATTCGTCGATACCGCGGAGGTAGAATGTGTTATTGCCCTCACTGAGGTTCACCCGCGTCATGTGGATCGTTGTGTGCTGTCCGTCCCTGAATGCGTTAGACATCTCATAGTATGGCTGATTATCCAGACTCCAGTTGATGGAGGCGTACTCGTCGGTACGGACCTCGAGATGCACATAGGGGTACCAGGTCTCGAGGTATGAGCCCGCGAGGCGTGGCTCGATGATGTAGTAGCTATTGAAATCGTTGAAGCGTTCGAACCGCGGCGGTTGCGCGTCGATCGCGATATCCTTATTGTAGGAGAGCGAATGCTCCATACCCGGCCGCGGTATGACCTCGTTCATATCGTTATCGACCTCATCCCTGATCGAGGAGCCTCCTTCCAATACTATTGAACGATTATCTCTGTAAGACAGAGGCAGGTTCTCCGTATCATCTCCGAACTGGACAGTATAGGTGAAATTGATCATATGCCCGCCCGAGCCGTTCTTGTAATAGGCATAGCGCGGAGTGCCAGATATATTCAATATCAGATACGGAGTGCCCGTGACATATGCAACTTCGTGAAATTCGACCCGTATCGTAATATTATCCGGCTCATCATCGGGACCGTAGAGCCTGTGGACATAATCGCTGCGGTTATGATTGGGTGAGGTGATCTTGAGGACAATGGGGCCGGTATTATCGATCCGCATCGAGAACGGTGTTGAGTGATTTACATTCCCGGCCTCGTCCGTTGCACGGATCGTCAGCGTATATTTTCCGTCTCCCATATACTCGGTATCGTTCATTGCGGTGAAGTAGTCTGTATTGTTGAACGGCAGGGGTAACACAACAATATCCGTGCTATTCTCCCATATATACTGGACATTGGTATTGTCGCGATAGAGGTCGGTGACGGTGGCGTTGATCTGGATCATCAGATGATAGTACGGGTGATAGGGTGAGTCTTCTGATGGCGTATTCAATGTGATCTCCGGCGGCGTGATATCGTAGCCTGCATTTGTCTCAGCTTCTTCGGAAGGATCGCCCTGCCAATCGTTGATGCCGTCGTCGGAATCGTCAGTAGCGTTGGTCGCGAATTCGTAGGTGCCCTCGCCCTCGAGGCGGGTGACATTGACATAAAAGGTGCCGTTGTCCTCGATACCGGACGCCGTCGTACTATTCTCGGTGCGACCCCAGCTTGACCATGAACTGCTATTGGGCATCTTGTGCCGGTACCAGAGCTCGACCGACGATAGGTTGATATTATCCTCTGCGGTCCAATTGACGGCAATGATGCCGTCGTCGTCCCAGAAGCTGCCGTTGCGGTCGCAGTCTGAGTCTGAAGGGGCTTGGAGGTCGTACCCGGCTCCGATGTCGCCATCGCCGGTGGGGTCGCCTTCCCAGTCTGCAGCGCCATCATCGGAGTCGTCGGTGGCATTGGCGCGGAATTGGTAGACGCCTTCGTTATTCAGACTGACAATCCACGAGCCGCTAGAGTATGTGCCAGAAGCAGTGGCGTTATACTCGTCGCCGATGTCTATCCAGGTAGTCGTGGACCAATCTGTTGCATTGTCCGGTCTGTACCGGTACCAGAGCTTGATCGAGGATAGGTTGACATTGTCGGTCGCTTCCCAATCGATGGCTACATTACCGTCGTCGGACCAGAATGGGGTGATGCGGGTTAGGGTAGAGGTGGGAGGGGAGGTATCGTAGGCGACCTCGACTGGCGTTGTGGTGTTGGTATCGTTGACCGTATCATCCGAATCGTCGTAGACCGTGATATTGAAGCGGTGGATACCCTCCGCAGATAGTTCGACCTCAAAACGGCCTTCCGCT
>CAZSUE010000585.1:0-3786 GCA_964609045.1 uncultured archaeon
GGTTCTCGCCGATGAGGATCGCCTGTTCGATAGCGGCGCTCTTTTTCAGCGCCTCCGCCACGGCCATGGGCGAGATGGTCTTGCTATTGGAGAGCATGATGACATCCTTTTTCTTGCCGGTGACATAGAGATACCCCGCGCTATTGAGATGGCCGAGGTCGCCGGTATGGAAAAAACCGTTCTCGTCCAGCACCGCCTTCGTCTCCTCGGGGCGGTTGAGGTAGCCCTGCATCACATTCGGCCCCCGCACGAGGATCTCCTGATCTTTGGCGATGGCGACCTCGAGATTGTCCAGCGGCCGCCCCACCGATTTGATCCGGTAATGCCGCGGCGTGTTGACCGATACCACCGGCGCGGTCTCGGTGAGGCCGTATCCTTCGAGGATGAGGATCCCCAGCGCCTCGAAGAAACGGATGATCTCGGGGTTCAGCGGTGTGCCGCCGGAGACGAAGAACCGGAGCCTTCCGCCGAACTCGCGCCGGATGCGATTGAAGACGGTGAGGTTGAGCGCTTCGTTCTGGAGCTGGTAATAGAGTTTGGGAAGATAGAAGAGCGGGTTGTTCGAGCGGCGGATGCGATGATAGTATTTGCTCCGACGCAGCGCGTTTTGGAAGACCACGCTCTCCCAGACCGGTTTCATCTCCGTCGTCTTGTTGAGCCATTCGTAGAGCTTCTCGAAGAGCCGCGGTACCGAGCTCATGACCGTGGGTCGCACCTCGAGCATATTCTCGCGCAGCTTGTCGAAGCCCTCGGCGAACGCGACGGAGGCGCCGTTGAGGATGGCGTTGAGGAGCCCGGTAGTATGCTCGAACGCGTGGCTGAGCGGGAGGTGCGAGAGCACGAGATCGCTGGTGTCGAGATTGATGCGACGGTTCAGCCCGGAGAGGTTCGAGAGGATATTCTTATGTGTCAGCATGACGCCGAGGAGATGTGTCCCGGGACCGGTGGTGTAGATGATACATGCGAGATCATCGGGCGCGATGGCGCGGTGGCGCGTGATATAGTCGCGTGCGCCACGCTCGATACGCGTTTTACCTTCGCTCTGGAGCCCGTCGAAAGTGGTCGCGGTGGTGCCCTTGATCGTGGGCGCCTCCACACCTTCGATCATGATCAGATACTCGAGCGAGTCGATCCCATGCGCCATTGTGGCCACCGTCTCCAGATCATTGCGTTCCTCGACGATGACCCCGCGTGCGCCACAATCGCGAAGGATATATTCGATCTGCTTCGCGCTGAGCGTATGATAGATCGGGACGGTGACGGCACCGGCGGCCATGATGGCCAGATCGCAGATCACCCATTCGGACCGGTTCTTCGAGATGATCGCGACACGGTCCCCCGGGTCGACCCCCAGCGCGATCAACGCCTGGCAACATTCGTCGACATACTGCTGGAGTTCCGAGTAACCGATGGCGATATATTTGCCGTGGATCTTCTCGAACAGCGCTGGGAGGCCGCTAAAGCTCTCCACCGTGCGGGTGAGGATATCCGGTATCGTCCGCGGTCGTTTCAATAGCGTGGGTGCGCTGGTCTCGGTGTTGTTGGCGCTCACTTCTCTCCCTCCGGTTATTAATCGTCCTTCGCGGCCGTCGCCTTCTCGTTGGCGGGACCGGATCCCTTTTCCGTCTTTCTCCTCTTTTCTGGCCCATCTCCCAATTTCTTGTTGGTACCCTTCTTCTTCTTCGTTTTCGTCTTTGTTTTCGTGTTCCGTTTTATCGTCGTTTTCGTTCGCAATTTCGTTCCTGTTCTCGTCTCCAGTCCCGCTGGCGCTTCGTCGGGCTCGAACTCCCACAGCGCCAGTTCCGCACCTTCCTCGACTTCGGCTTCGGGTTCGGGTTCGGCGTCCACCTCCGCTTCCACCTCCGCTTCAGTTTCAGTTTCAGTTTCAGTTTCAGGAGCGGTCTTCGATCTCTTCTCCGACCCCGTTTCCGGCACCGACGCGGCGCGCTTCGCAGCTTCACGCGCCGCCTTTTTAGCGTAGTACTCCTTCCGCGCCGCTTCCGCGCGCTGGACCTGTTCGGAGAGGCGAAGCATCAGGTCCTCCGTCAACTCACGCAATAGTTCGTGGTCGTCCTCACAACCGTAGTATTCTTCGTAGGTGATCGGCTCGCCCACGCGGATGAAGATCTTGGCCGGCTTGATGATCCAATGCTCCTGGCACAGCGGCATCGCCTCCACCGGGAACGCCTTTTCCGTGCCGCAGTGCCCCACCGGCACGATGGGGCATTTTGCGAGAAGTGAGAGCCGGATCGCACCGCTGTGACCCTTTAAGAGACCGGTCTCCGGCTCCACCGCGTCCTTGGGATAGCGCCGCTCGGAACCGGGGATCGTCCCTTCCGGAAAGATGCCGAAGATATGCCCGTCGAGGAGCACCTGGAGACATCGGGCGAAGCCCTCCATATCGTGCGCAGAACGCTTGATCGAGATACTATCCACGAGGTCCATCATGCCGCGGAGGATCGGTACTTCATCGAACTCTTCGGCGGCGACCATGGACACCTTCCGTTCGGTGATCATTCCCACTGCGACCGGGTCGAGGAACGAGCGGTGATTGATCGCGAGCACCACGGGTCCCTTGTTCGGGATCTTGTCCTTCCCATCCACATCCATCTTGAAATAGAGCGAATACCAGAGCCGCATACCGCCCTTGACGGGGAAATAGACATAGCGTTTCACCGGCTCGTAGATCAGGCTGCGGAACGCGGGCCCGAAGAACGCCTTGATCGGGTCGTAGACGAGGTTGCGGACGATGGGGTTCAGCGCCTCCGTCTCCGGCGTCTTGATCAGATTGAGGATATCCTTTGGGAGGTACCGCTGGATGATGGGCGAGATGACCGGGCGGTCCGTTTCGGTAAGGAGCTCCACCAGCTGCTCGGAGTACGATTCGAACATATCTTGATCGAGGAGCGACGGTTGACGGCCGCGGAAGAACTCCTGGAAGGTCTTCGAGATCTCCTGCGCGCGCTTTTGGACCCGATCTTGATCCTTCATGAACGATTCCGCGGCGCGCTTGACCATGGCGGGCCACTCTTTCTTGAGAAACTCCGCGTTCTCGAGCTCGTCCCGATCGCGAACCACCCTCTTGAGCTCGGTCCTCAACCGCTCGAGGTCGCGATCCTCGAAATAGCGCAGCACCTCGCGGTCCACGAAACTCTTGAGTAGTTTCAATAGCTTCGAACGCTCGTAATCGGGGAGGATATACTCCTCCGGCTGCTCCGTGATGTGTTGGAAATGGCGCTGCAGTATTTCGCGGTTCTCGCGGATCGTGCCCTTCTCCCGCGGATGTTTCGCCAGCTCCGCAAGATGTTCCGGGGAGAAGAATTCTTGCAGCTCGGGGACGACCTTATTGACGAAATATGGATAGTCACGCTCCATCCGCGCAAGCACCCCCTGCGCGAGCTCTTCGCCGCGTTTTTTAAGCGATTGTAAGAGTGATTCGAACATATCCTCACCTTTCGGTGTACGCAACGCGGACGCTCTATTTAGGTGTTCCTCGGCGAGTGACATGCGTCCATCTTCCATCTGGCCATTATCGTCCCTCCAGCACCCACCCGGTGGGAAACGGCCTCGGTCGTTCGAAACGACCAACGGGAGGGCGATATTGAATTATTCCAAATATATACGTATATGAGGGATAGAAAACTGAAAAGGAAAATGGGGCATTTGCGGTTCCAACCGAGGCTGACCGACAACCCATTTCGTATCGGGTGCCCGGAGCTTTAGTACTTGGTCCTTTCGGATTCAGCAGAAAGGGTTCCTTTGGACTTCCTTTCTGCGAACATTGCC
>CAZSUE010000586.1:0-3761 GCA_964609045.1 uncultured archaeon
AGTTCTCTGTCGACGATCACACGGTAGAGCTCCGAAAATGGCTGCGCACGCTGCGGAAAAAAGCGGAGCGTTCGGAAACGGCCGCGGGCGGAAACGAGAGCGGGACCAACCAAGCTGGAGCGGGAACCGCCAGGATCGATGAGGACGATGCCGACGGACATGGGAATGTGGAGCGCGACGCGGAGAAGCTCGGTGTCCTCATCAACCAGCGCCTCGAGACCATCAAGAGTACCATTGGGTCCGAGCCGGTAGAACCGGACGCCGCCGAGGCGCTCGTCGAGGAGGCACTCGGGCTCAAACGCGCACTGGAGATACTCGACGATATTCGTGCGGGGAAGGGCGATGACGAATGGGCGCGGCAAAAAACGCAACAGGAGGCGCTGGAGGACGCACGACGGTGGCTCGATTATATGAAAAAGGTCACATGATACCTTTGTAGTGGGAAAATTGCATGAGTCGGACATTTCATACCCACGAACCCATTCCAGGCACCTGGAACCCTCTCCAACAGTGTCACCATCTACTATCGGTGAGGATATGATCAATGTCAGCGATCCCTTCAGAATCTGGGTTCCTTTGAGTTATGTGTTCAATGTGGCGTGATGTGGGTCGATGGATATTGTTCTGGAATGTGTGAATCGTCTTCTCTGTTCTGTGGCGGTCTGGCGATTGAACGAAGGCGCCGTCGGTTACAATACATAACCAATACCCAATAACTGGACATGAGAGCCACATCTGCTCATACTTTACATAGACTTGAGTTGGGTTTTGTCCAACTGAGGCTGACCGACAACCCATTTCGTATCGGCGGCGCGATACCACACCCCGCGGTGGGGCGGGGTGGTCCAATTCCCCAACCCACAGTTCCCACAGTTCCCCAGTTCCCTAACCCCCAACCCCCTGTCCCCCCCTATTGCCCGTCGAGGCGGTCGGTGCCGCCCACCTTCGAGCTGCCGTCCACATCGAGGTCGAGGTCCATGTCCACATCCACCTCGAGATCGGTATCGCGGTCCATCGCCATCTCGAGATCCATATCGCTTTCCATATGCGCCAAGGTGATCTTGCCGCTGTCCGTTTTCCCAAGCTGATCGACGACCACCGTCTCCTCCATCCCGAACCCGGCGCTAAACGCGTTCACTGCGTTCTGTGCGAGGTTGGGTGAGCGATAGGTATGGATCAGTGCGTCCCAGAGGCCCTTGAAGAGCGCCTTTTTCACGGCGAGCGCGGTCTCGAGCGTGCCGAAATGATCCAGGTGCGGATACGCCTTCCCATACATGTAGACCGCCAGCGCCGCTTTGCCCAGCCCGAGGGTCGCCTCCATGATGCTGTATCCGATGAGCAACCCGCTCAACGCGACCTCCTGCCCCACGAGGTAGCCGAGATCGGTCAGCGCCCCGTCCTCCGTAAACGGCGAGAGCACGATGAGCCCCACGGCGACGTACTTGACCGCGTCCTCTACCGGCAGCTCCAGCGTCACCGCCGCAGAGAGCATGCCGTGGATGATGTCGCGTACCAGCGCCGTCAGCGGATGGACGCGTGTCTCGCTGCCGAACTCCTCGTGCACGAACTTGGCGAGGAACCGATAGAAATCCGACGCGAAGAGCCGATCGAAGGGGAGGTCCTCGTGCTGGCGGTGCCAATGGAGCACCCACTCCTCCACCAGCTCGCGAAAGATCGTCGGTTCGTACGCCACCAGTTCCGCGCTCATGTCGCGGTCCAATATATCCTGCAGCTCCTCCCAGCTGAGCTCCTGGTCCCGAAAATTCGCCATATTGATGAGCTTGAGGAACTGCCGCGTCCGTATCAGCGGCCGAAAATCGCGCTCGCGCGCGGCGCGCAGTGCATAGTACGACGCCAGCTCCTTCGCCTTCGTCAGTGATTTGACCGCCGCAAGATAGCTGCCGCGCTTCATCAGCGTCCGCGACAGCATATAATAGGTCTCGGCGCGGTCGCCGTCGAACGATATCGAGCGATCGTAACAGTTCCGTGCATCCTCGTACTCACCGGCGGCAAAATGCGCGTCGCCTTTCCCCGCCCATGCCCGCGCGTCGCTGTATTCAAGTTCAAGTGCGCGCTTGAACGCGGCGACGGCGTCCTCATACCGGTCCATATTGAAAAGAACGATCCCGCGCTGATACCAAGACTGCTGATCGCCGGGCGCATCGTCGAGGATACGCCGAAAACATCCTAACGCAGCGTCGTATTGCTCGTTGGCGATATGTCGGAGCCCGTCGGCGTATAGCTCGGTCGTTTCCTTCTTCATTACGGAGCGCTCGCCTCGTTTCTCGTCGATACTATCTGCCTCTGCGGTTGGCCGGTGAGTCTCACTACCAGGCCGCGTCAATGGAACTATGAACGCACTGAGTAATATACATTCCTGTCCAACCAAGCACAGTGACACCCCAAAGGATGGCCCGGGAGCGAACGATCGCTCCGCTCCCGGACGATAGAAAAAAATATATGGAGAGGCGATATGGAACCCTGGCCCGCTATGCATACCTATTACATCGCCCCCGACGGCGCCAAGATCTACTACGAGAACCACGGCGATCCCGCCGACCCGACGGTCTTCTGTATTGCTGGTCTCTTCTGCGGCCATAACTACTGGAACCTGCAGATCCCAACACTTCTCGATATGGGCTATCACGTCGTCACCGTCGCACTGCGCGGGCACGGCTACTCGCGGAAACAGCATTCCACCACCGCCCTCCTCCAATACTGCCTCGAAGATATCAACGGCCTCCTCGAGCACGTCTGCCCCAAAGACGAGTATACATGGATGGGACATTCCATGGGCGGCGCGATCAGCCTCTATTACGCCATACATTATCCGGAGAGGGTCAAGCGGCTCATCCTCCTCAATACTTCGTATATTCTCGAGCCCTCCCTCGTTCATATCCTCATCTGGCGCGGTGCAGAGTTCGCCGCCATTACCCACGACATCCTCCCCAAGATCACGGGGACCGTGTTCGATATCGTGGCCAAGAGCGCGGCATGGCTCTATCGCGTTCCCAGATCGGAGGCGGCCACCATCACCGAGGAGATCAAGATGTTCTCGGGTCGGACAACGGTCCACGAGCTCAAGGAGCTACGCAAATACGATCTCGGCCCCAAGCTCGGCCAGATCGCGGTCCCCACGCTCCTCATCGCCGGCAACCGCGACCCGCTCACACCAGCCTACCGGTCGAAGATCATGGCACGGCGCATCCCGAACGCAGAAGTACACATCGTCAAGGGCGGCCATTATCCAAATATCCTCAGCAGCGACTGCATCAATCGGCTCCTCGTCGCGTTCCTCTCCTATACCGACGCGGCAGCGGCCGGAGAGCTCGATCCAAATGCGTCGAAAAACGCATAAACCCGCACGAAGATGCAGAACGACGTGGGACGAAAAGCAGAACGCCACGGGCACGAGGATACCGCGAAAAGCGAAGATGCGCACCACCCAAGCGAGCAGCCGGAGCAGCCGGAGGAGGTTGAGGAGCAACCACATATCGAGCGGTTGCGTGCACAGCTCGATGCGCAAGGCAGCGTACTCGAACTGGACGAGGGATACCTCGAGCGCATCACGCACGAAGCGGTGGACGACCTCCTCGAACGCGGCGTGCTCGTCGATGATGAAGATTCCGGTAAATACCGGCTCAAGAGCCACGATGAGGAGGAAGAGGAAGTGGAGGACGAGGAGCCGGAGGATGACGATGAGGATGATGGCGGCGGAGAAGACGATGAGGATGTTGGCGGCGGAGAAGACGATGAGGATG
>CAZSUE010000587.1:0-3755 GCA_964609045.1 uncultured archaeon
GATTCTGCTGAATATTGGCGGAGTCATCATTTTCCTCTCCGGCAATGTTCGCAGAGACGCAGCTCGAAGAGACCGTCTCTGCTGAATCGATTCCCACATCCCATTAATCCGCATTACCCGACAAAGGAGAGATGACTTGACACTATGCTCCAGGCGCCGGGATGTTTTTTGAAACCAAGTTATATTCTAGACCCACTGACCCTACACACTCTCTCATCCCCTTCAACCGCCGACGATGGGCTGGAAGACCGCGATCTCGTCATCGGTGTCAATGGCCTCATCCAGCGCATCCGGCAACTCCACACGCGTCCCACCGCGCATCACCACCGGGTTCGCCCCACTTTCGAGCACGGCGAGCAGGTCCGTACGACACCGCCGCCCGAGCTTCTTGAGCGCCCGCCGCAGTGTCGTACCCTTGCGCATGGCGATGGTATCGTGATAGGAGATGCGCCGCGCGAAAAAGAAACCCTCCACCACACATTCGACGCGAACACGTTCCTTCTTCAGCCCGAACCGCATCGTTTCCACCCTTCACTTCACCATCAGTGTTCGCTCTCCTGGGCGCCCACAGTCGACCACGCTCGTCTGCTCAGTAGAGTTCTTTTCTGACGAAATCGAGCCCAAGTTGGTCTAATCGCCGTTTCGACGGGCGCCCCGTTTTCCACTCCCACTGCATATCACGATAGAACTCCTTGGCCATGGTCTCGAGATCGATGGTCACGCCGCTCACCGGCCCCTTCTCCAGCGGCGGCTCACCGAGCGCACGCGCGGGGAACTCGAGCTCGGACGCGATCAATCCTTCTCGCACATTGAACGACTGGCGCAGCGCCTGGATACGCTCGCCAGTACGCAATAGCTCCTCGACGGTGACATCCCAGCCGGTGACCGCTTCGATGATCTCGGTGAACGGATACGATGCGAACTGCACGCCGAACATGCACAGCCCCAGTGCATTGAGCACCTGGGTCGCGCGGCTGATCGAACCGTGGTACTTCCCCTTACCCGCGTATTGGTAGCGTTCGAACTTCGGCAGCTCCATCTCTTCCATCGGCGACTCCATCATCCCCATCTCGAAGAAACCGAGCCCGCCGGCGGTGTGCCGTCCCGGGGTGGGGTCGGTGAGATAGGTGGTCGCAAACGACGGATTGAGCCGTGGGTCGTGCATCGGGAGCTCTTGCCCGCCCACCTCGATGGCCGCATCACTCGCCGCACCGCCGAATCGCTCGGCGGCGCGTTTCGAGCCCTCGGCAAGAATATCGCCGATGCCCTCGCGCGCGACGATGCGCTTCAATAGCTCGATGGCGCCGCTCGCGTCGCCCCACTCCAGCGCGAGCCCGTCGAGGTCCGATGAGGAGATGATCCCGCGTTCGAAGCACTCGTACGCGAACGCCACGGTCGACCCCGCCGAGATCGTGTCCATCCCCAACCGGTTGCAGATATCGTTGGCGTGGATGATCGCTTCGGGATCGTCGTTGAGCAGCATCATCCCGAACTCGGCGATGGTCTCGTATTCGGGCCGATGTGTCTCCTCCAGCGCGCTGCGGCCCTCCTCCTCCTCGCCCTCCTCGAGCTCAAACAGCGCGCCGCACCCGATCGGACAGGCTTGGCATGCGAATTTCCTCTTCTTGTACCGATCCAGCGCCTCGTCGGAGATCTTCGACGCCCGTTTGCGCATGGGGAAATCGCGATACCCTACCCCTCGCCAATTCTTGATCGGCGAATCGCCGCATTGCGACGACATCGCCGCCACCGCCGTGGTACCATGGTTCTTGAACATCGCGATCTCGGTCCCGGCGTCGCCGGAGGGGAGATTCCCGCTTTTAAGTATCATCGGGAGGAGCGGCCGCACCAGCGGGAACATGATCCGCATGAGGAGCGACGGCTTCTGTTTATAGACCTGGATGATCTCGCTCCTGATGCGCTTGAAACGGTCGGGGTCGGCGATAGGCGGTTTCGTTTTCCCGTTCACCGCCAGCGCCTTCAGCCGCTTGGACCCCATCACCGCGCCGAGCCCGGAACGACCGGCGGCGCGGCCGTTATCGTTGATGATGCATGCGAACCGTACGAGCCGCTCGCCCGCTGGCCCGATCGACGCGATCTTGGCGCGCCTCACACCGGTCTCTTTTCGGATCAGCTCGTCGGTACGGTAACAATCCTCACCCCAGAGCGCACGTGCATCGCGAAGCTCGGGATGGCCGTCCTCGATGAAGAGGTAGACCGGTTCCTCGGCACGGCCGGTAAAAAAGACCGCATCGTAGCCCGTTCTCTTCAGCGCCGGGCCAACGAACCCGCCGGAGTTCGCATCGCCCCACCCGCCGGTGAGCGGTGATTTGCCCACCACGCAGTACCGACCGGAGAACGGCGCATTCGTCCCGGTGAGGAGGCCGGTGGTGAATCCGAGAATATTTTTGGGACCCAGCGGATCTACACCGCGTTCCATCCGCCGAAACAGCGTCTCGACACCGACGCCGTACCCGCCGAGATAGGTGCGATAATACGCAGCATCGCGGCTCTCTTCTGTTATAGTACCAGTGCTGAGATCGACGAACAGTACTTGTCCAAAATAACCTCCGGATGGCATGGCCGTTCCTCCGTTTTCCCATGGACCACACATGAGAGGAGCGCGTGCGCAGCCCGAAAGGGGGCAATGGTTCGAGTGCGGGGCAAAAGAATGGAGGGAGATCGAGATACGATTTCTTGCATGGCCAATGCAGCGCACAGTAATGAACATGTCCCCTGAATGGCTCGATGGCTCGATGGCTCGATGGAGCGATGGCTCGATGGAGCGATGGAGCGGTTCGCGAAACCTGTCTCAACGGTCTGGTCTTGACCCGACCCGGCCTGGCCCGGTCCGCTTTGCTTTTCTCTAACCGACACGGCGGCATCGTCGTTCTGTTACCGAGCCAAAAGACTGACAAATGCTTAAGTATGGGTCACATCGTTTCCATCGATGCGGAGGTTCTTATATGGAACAATTCGAATCGATCAATGATCTTTTGGATTTTGCGATCCAGCGCGAAGAAGAGTCGATCCAATTCTATACCGATCTTGCCGAGCGCTCCATTAGCGACAATATGACCGAGGTCTTCAAGAGCTTCGCCGAGGAGGAGCGTCGGCATAAGAAGAAACTGGAAAATGTCAAGATCGGCGAGCGGCTGCTCCCCGCCGCACGCGAAGTGCTCGATCTGAAGATCGGCGATTATCTCGTCGAGGTCGAACCCCAGCCCGATGTCAACTATCAAGATGCATTGATCATCGCGATGAAACGGGAAAAGGCGGCGTTCAGACTCTATTCCGATCTTGCCGCGCGCACCGACGACGCAGAGCTCCAGGACCTGTTCGGATCGCTCGCTCAGGAAGAAGCGAAGCACAAGCTCAGATTCGAGGTCGAGTACGATAACCATTTTCTAGAGGGCTATTGAGCGACGCGCTCCGACTTCGGGCACCAACCAATGGTGTCTGCGAATGCAGCCGGGCGCATACACCAAAAGAGTTCGATGAACGGTGCTTGGTGCCCACATTGCATTGCATTCCATTGCAACCTCTTCCAGCACCGCCTCGGTCGAGTGCCGGATCGGAAATGGAGGACAGTCAGCTTAGCCCAGCTTAGCCCAGCTCGGTCGTAGAATATGATCGTAGGCAAAAAACCGGGGGGCGGGGGTTATTCGGGCAATTCGGTTAACTCCCGCGCCCACTGGTGCGGGAGTCGTGACACTGCGAAGCAGTATGGCCGATTCGTTAAATTCGATGCTCTC
>CAZSUE010000588.1:0-3750 GCA_964609045.1 uncultured archaeon
CCCGCCCGTAGCAGCCGTGCCTGAAGGACCACCATCATCTCCGCCGTGGCGAGGTAGCCGTGCACGATGAGCACCGGCGGCAGATCCGCTCCATCGTCGGTCATAGCGCCACTCATCGCTCCGATACGATCCCTCCGCTCCACAGCGTGATCGGTCGCTTCGACCGTCGCTCACCATCGCGATCGTCGTCTATTGTACAGGCCGAGTCTCCAGCCACTACATTGCATCGCATTGCGATCCCATCGAGTGCAGGCATTACATATCCACCTTAAAAGCGCTACGCGTTCTATACGATACGATATTTACTGACAAGATCGCGCGGTCGGTCGTATTGTATATGACATCCACGGGGCTACTTTGCGCCGGAAAAGAGGTAGCGCCGGATCACGATAAAGCCCCAGCCGCAGACGCCGAGCAGTGAGACCACTTCGGGGATCGCCCAGCCGGTGAGACGGAGCAGCGGTCCTGCCCAAGAGCAGATCGGGAGGATGGCACAGAGCGCGCTGAACCAACCCTCCCACCGACGGCCCCGACGAAGTAATGCCACCGCACTGATGAGTATCGCGAGCCATGCAGTACCGAAGAACGCACCCGCGATACATTCGTGGTACGGATAATGGTTCATGGGCACGAGCCCCACACCGGAGAGGAAAAGACCGCTGAGGACGAGGAGCGCCGCCGCAACGCGCATTCCGCCCCGCGGGACCACCGTGGTGAGCGCGAACGCCACAAACGCAAAGAGCGCGCCGCCGAGCGCCACCAGCGAGTTGAACACGAGCGCGGTGGACGGTGTCACGCCCAACCTGCTCAGCGCATTCTCCACCCACGAGAAGGTGGGATCGAGCGAGCTGGGGAGGAGCACGGCGACGAGGAAATAGAACGGTAACGCCACGGCGATCCAGCGCGCGGCAACGATCAGCCAACGAGGTGCAGTCCATTGGTGGCTACTCATGCTCGACCCTCGAACCCGGACCCAGCGTGAGAAACACTGTGGCCCGTATTGTAGTTAACGCATCCGCTACCGCCGCCTACGCAAGAGCACCGTTGCGATCAGCGCGATACCAACGCCGATAGCGGCAGCGATAAAAAGACCGATCGTCGCACGCCAGCTTCCATATGGGAACCGGCTCTCGCCCCCTTCATCGGCTCCATCTTTGCCGCGCTCCCCGGTCGAATGGACGGGTGGATGAGAGGCTTGGTCCAGCGGGTCGGTCCCGTTGCGGTACTCCTCTAAGGTATCGAACCCGTCCCCGTCCGGGTCCGATCGCGCATCGGTCGGATCGGTGCTATCGAACCCATGATCGGTCTCCCAGCGGTCCGGGAGCCCGTCATTGTCGCGATCAGTTCCGTTATCGAAAGAAGTACTATTGTCGGTGGGAGAAGTTTCTTTAGACGTCAAATCGGTCCCGGACTGCGTTTCGTTCGCAGTCGCATTCTCGGTTCCTGCGTCCGGATGCTCGGACTCGACATCGACAACGACCTCCCAGCGTACCGCCACCGCGCCCTCGCCGTCACTGACCCGCACCGCGACCTCCACCGGCGCGCCACCGGTGGACGCAGCGGTTACGATATCCCGAACCGGTAGCGTCAGCGTCCGGTTCGCACCTGCAAGAATTTGATCGTCCATGGTCCACCGATAGAAGAGCGGGTCGTTGTCCGCGTCCGACGCGTTGACGCGCAATACGACCTCTCCCGTCTGATCAGTACGATTACAATGGAGTGTGGTATCCGCCGCTGGCCAGGTCGAGTCGATGACCGGTGGGTCGTTCACCGGCTCCACGATGAGTGTGAGGTTGAGCTGCGCGGTGGCGGACAGCGGGTCCATAGCGACGATGGTGATGTTCGCCCTGCCCCACCTATCGCGCCCAGGCTCGAGCGCGACCCGCCGCTTCATCGCTGGAGAAGGCGGGAAGAGCGTCGCATTGACCCATTGCGGTGTTTGCACCGTGAAGGTGAGCGGGTCGTCGTCCGCATCGAAAAAGAGCGGCTCGAGATCGACCACCACCGGCGCGGCGTCCTCGAGCGTCCGATGGGTGAGTTCCGTATCGGACGCCACCACCACGGGCGGATCGTTCACGGGGAGGACCGTGACATTGAGGACGGTGCTGTTTCGACCGCCGTTCCCATCGTTGGCAGAGAGGATCAGCGTCTCGTTGCCGTTCCAATCCGGTTCGGGGCGAAGCGAAAGCGCTCCCTCCGCGTCGATCTCGGTCACGATATGTGCCGCATCGTCCACGCTGAACGCCAGCGGCTCACCGTCGGGATCGACAAAGACAGTTTCGAGATCGAGCGCGTTATTCATCTCCTCGTCCTCATCCATCACGATGCGGTCCGGCGTCCGGATGCACCGCGGCGCACGGTTCTCCGCAGGATACACGGTCATGTTCCAACGCCATCGCGCCCCGAGGAAGTAGAGCGGCTCCTCCACTGTGGCCGTAATGGCAAATGTCGACGGCTCGTGTGGCGCGGTAATATCGAACACTACTTCACCATTCCCGTCGGTGACATCGGTACGATTGGAGATGGTCGTCGTCGCGTTCGTAGCATTCCCACGAAGCCTGACAATAAGACCCGCGGCTGGCGTGGAATGGTTATACGCTGCTGTCAGAGCGAGCGTGAAGCGCTCACCGGCGTAAAGCGAGCTGGGCACATCGGGTAAAGTGGGACGAAGCGTCAGATCGGTGGGCCCGCCATGATCGTTCTGGAGGTATACCCGCTGGTCCGCTTTTGCGATCGGCCCGTAGAGGTAACTGGCAAAATGGACGCCCCGCTCCATCGACATCTCACTGCGGTTCAGATTTAGATGCCGCTCCAGGAATGCAGTGCAATAGCGGAGCGTGATATTCAGTTGCTCCGCTCGACCGAGTCCCGGCGTACCGTCATAGGTATCCTCGTAAGCACTGGAGCTGTCCATGAACTGGTTATGCGTGCCACCCTTCACGATGACCAGTGTCTTCGGCGCCTCTTTCGCGTCATACATCGGTTGCTGGTTGCTCGAAACAGGGGTGATCTCGTCGTTCTCGCCGGCGAGGATCAATAACGGCATATCGAGCGACCCCATCCCCGCGATGCACGACGGGATCGTCTCCGTCGGTGCCAGGGGGCAGAGTGCGCGGATGCGGCTGTCGCGCTCTGCGGCGAGGATGGAGGAGCCGCCGCCCATCGAATGGCCAGAGACGCTAATGCGGGTACTATCGATCATCCCCTCCAACAATGCACCGGAGGTGCTATTCTGGGTGAGGAGCCAGTCGATGCAAAAGCAGAGATCGTCCGCGATGGCATCGTGGTTCGCGTCCGGAAGATCGGGCAAAAACACGATATACCCACGACTGGCGAAATGGGTGGTGAGGTAGCGGTAGTTCCAGCGATCTTGCAACCAGCCGTGGCCGAAGACGAGCACTGGGTACGGGCGGTCGGTGCGCTGGGGGGCGGCGTCCGCGCCCTCCTCCGAAGTCAGTGCGGGATACCATGCGGTGGAGGGGAGATAGCGATAGCGGAGCGGGTCGTAGAGTGTCGCGTTCGAAAAACTGACATTGTACGGCCCGGCCGTTTCCGGCGCGGAGGCCGATACCATTGCAGCTGCCGATACCGATACCGATACCGATGCCGAGGTGGACTCGTGACCGTCTCGTGTCGAATGAAAAAGGGGCGCGTCCGCATCGGATGCAGGGGCCAGAATTGTGACCGCGATCATCCCGTTCCAGCCCATACACAATAACAATACCGCTAGTATACTGGTGAACGATGATC
>CAZSUE010000589.1:0-3744 GCA_964609045.1 uncultured archaeon
CGGATGGAGCTGATCTGATAGAATGCTCCTCTCCGGTATTTGCCCGCACCGTGTTCGTATTTATTTGCTTGCACAGGCGATCGTGTTATCGTCTATAGCTGCCTGGATGATCTCGGTGGCCTCTTCGATCGTCTTATGCTCGTAGTAATCGAAATCGCGCAGCTCGGTCCCAAGCTCGTTGCGATAGAACTGCTCCATCCATTGATAATCGTCAGCTCCAGCAGCGCTCTTGGTCAGCCGGCCGGTAAAGCGGAGCATGAGAAGCGGCGCGGTGGAGA
Source organism: uncultured archaeon (assembly GCA_964609045.1). Taxonomy (GTDB): domain Archaea; phylum Thermoplasmatota; class Penumbrarchaeia; order CAZSUE01; family CAZSUE01; genus CAZSUE01. The sequence continues at coordinate 279 of CAZSUE010000589.1, forward strand.
GGTATTTCGCGATGAGCGGCCGATAGTCGATCCCGATGGTCGATGCGGGGTCTGGATCGGTGATCCCGTCCACGACGAATGTGACGATCGATCTCTCATTGACACCGATGAAGTGGCTCTTGAGGAACTGTTGCATATCCGGGTGGATGTCGTTGTTGTAGATGGGCGCTCCGAGGATGAGGGTGTCGTACCTGTCCAGCATAGCGGGATCTGTGATGTGCGTGACATTTTCACAGCGCGATTCGAGGTGGAGCGCGAGGTCCTCGGCGATCTGCTGCGTCGAACCGTATTTTGTTGCAAAGAGCACAATAGCGTTGTTCATCGTATCATTCCTCCAATGGTGCCGCTGCCCCCATCGTTGGAGACCTCGACCTGTTCTCATGTGTGATCTGATCTATGCTTCTTGGGCATGCACCCGTGCGCAGGCGTGCGACCCGCGCTGGCGCACACGGTTTTGAGCACCGATAAATGAATAAATGAATGAATAAATGAATGGCGTTCGGTCGGTGCTTGGGACCAATTTCGAGAAGCACGCTCCCAACCGCTCTTTCCGATAATGAAGGTGCCCCCGAATGGTTGAACACTCGATCGAACGGGTGTAGGTTCGTCCCCATCCGTTCGCGGGTGGTGGCCGCCTCGAAAAACATCATCATAGATTTCCAGTTGCTGAGAAAAGGTTTTAAGATTTGAACCGGTTACCGAGGGCCAATGACCGTCACCTCGACTACGATCGGGCTGAAAAACCAGCTCTCCTACCTCATATTGGGCCAGAAGGGTGGTAAGAACCGTATCAAGATCCTCGAGCTATTAAAAGAGCGCCCATATAATCTCAACCAGATGGCAAAGGAGCTCGGGCTCAATTATCGTACGGTAAAGCATCATATCTCGAAGCTACTCGAGAACGAGCTGGTTCGCTCCTCGCGCACCGGCGGGTACGGTGAGGTCTATTTCCCGTCACCACGGCTGGAGCAGAACATTTCGGTGCTCGACGAGGTGATCGATAAGTACCGTATCTCCGAGCGGTTGAAGGGGTATGTCGCCTCGCCGCAGTTCTTCCGCCGCATCATGGAGGATACGAGTGAAGCGGTTGCGATCTTCGACGACCAGTGGGATGTCTACTTCTGGAACCCCAGCGCCGAGCGGGTGTTCGGGTACGCCTCCTCGGAGGTGATGAACCAGCCGCTCCCGATCCTCTCGGACGACACACGCACCGAGTTGACCCAGCGGTTGGCCGACGAGTCGCACCTGACCGGGATCGAGTTACAAGTGGAGAACGGCGCGGGCGACCCGATCGAGATCAGCGCCAGCATCGACGGTATCTACGACGATAACGACGATCTCATGGGCTTCAGTTTTCTTGCGCGGGATATTACCGAACGCAAACGCTATCAACGGCGGGTCAGATATCTCGCCTCGCTGCTCCGCTCGGTCAAGGACATCAATCAATTGATCGCGCGTGAAGAGGACCTTTCCACGCTGATCCAGAGCGCCAGCGAGATACTCGTCGATTCGCGCGGCTATCGTGACACGCTGATCGCGATGATCGATCCCGAGATCGGTGCGGTCGTGCCGATGGGCCATAGCGGCGACGATGAGCGACAGGGGTGGGCGCTTTTACCCGACGGGACCGGTGATGCGCCACTCTGCGTCAAGCGCGCGCTGGAGTCGCAACAGACTGTGACCATGGTAAGCACGGCGAAGAACTGCAAAGAGTGTGAGTTCTCGGTCCATGTCGGCGATCACCAGCAGCTCGTCATCCCGGTCTGGCAACGGAAGAATATCGTGGGGTTCATCCTCGTTTGTCTCGTACTCGATCACCGCGTCGATGATGAGGAGATCCGGCTGCTGGAGGAGGTCGGCCGCGATCTCGCTTTGGCCCGTGCCGAGATATTGACGCGCGAGGCATATTGCGCGACGGAGGACCGTTATCTCCTCGCCTGCCGTGCCGCAGACATGGGAAGCTGGGGCTGGGATCTGGCGCGGGATACGATCGCGCTCTCGCCGGAAGTGGAGCGCATCTTCGGGCTCGGCATGCGCCGGTTCGACGGCTCGCTGGAAACGATGATGGAGATGGTGCATCCGGATGACCGCGAGCGCGTACGGCGTGAGATCGACGCGGCGCTCGCGGGCGAGGATGAGTACGAAACCCAGTACCGGATCGTGTGGCCGGACGGGACGGTGCGATGGGTGGCCATGACGGCGAAGATCTATTATAGCGAGGACGGGAGCGAACCGCTGCGGTTGGCGGGCATCATTGGCGATGTGACCGATACCCGGCGCGGTCAGCGCATGCAAGAGATCGATGACGCGCGTCGGCTCGCCGAGAGCATCTTCGGCACCCTCCGTGAGCCGATCGTGGTGCTCGATCTCGAATTTCGGATCGTGAAGGTGAACGCGGCGTTCGAGGCGCTCGTCGGGCTCGCGGCGGACGAACTGACGGGTCGATCGTTGTTCGAGCTGAGCGATATGGAGCGCGATGAAGCAACTGAAGAGGGAGGCGCGGTCCGATATCGATCTCTGTGGGCGAACGAGACGCTCAGAAGGGCGTTGGAGCGTGTCGTGCGCGAGGGCGGCTCGTTCGACGATTTCGAACTCGAATCGCCCAGCGACGATCGCGAGGAGCGCTTTGTGCTCAATGCGCGTATTATGGCACCCACAGCGGCGCGCCCGCCACTGCTCCTACTCGCCATGGAACGACGTTGCGCCTCATGAACCATAATATGAACGGCATGCGCCGGCCCATTTGTCCATTTACGCTCCATCGGCGTCGGACACCGGTCGGGAGGCCCCCGGTCGGTTCAGAGTAGCTGTGTCCGTTTTGTTGGGCGCGGTGTTTTGACGACGAGGAACCTAAACGGCGCGTCGTTCGCGTCGGGATTGCAGAGCCGATGCACGATCCCGGCGGGACTCTCGATGAGCATGTCGCGGCTCACGGTCTCGGTCTCCTCACCGATCTCTACAACACCCTCCCCATCGAGGATGTAGAAGAAGACATCCACCGGGGTGATATGCTTTTTCAGCGCTTCGCCGGGTTGGAGCTCGATATGGATCGCTTGGGCATCTGGCGTATTATAAAGCATCCGCACGTCGACATGGTGCGGCGTCTCTTTTCTCGGTACTGATGATCGATCGACGATTTTCATTATTCTCGTGCCTCCTGTCAAATGAGCGGTATTTTTTGATCCTGGGAAGTATGCATGGCCAAATGGGTGCATGAGGTTCAGGGTTGCCCCAAGTGGGGGGCCGGATGGCAGGCGAACGGGGGCGTGACGGCGAGGAAGGGGGAGTTGCATCGAATTACTCGAATCGGCCATACTGCTTCGCAGTAGTCACGACCAGGGAGCACACTTGCTCCCGGTACTAGATCAAAACTGCGTTTTGCTCTGTACGATAAAGAGGTTTCTTCATCTCCACGGAACAATCTATGATTGTTCCAGTGCTCCCGCACCAGTGGGCGCGGGAGTTA
>CAZSUE010000590.1:0-3743 GCA_964609045.1 uncultured archaeon
TGTGGATAATTGCTCCAGCGACGGCAGTGTCTCACCGAGGTCCCGTAGCAACGCTCGCTGCTCGGCATCCAGTTGCGGCAGCCGCGCGGCGAGCTCGCGCTCATCCTCGACCTCGCCCACCGAATTCTTGAGCGTGCCGAACGCGGCAAGCTGTTCGTCCACCTTCGCGGTATCGTCGAACGCCTTGATCGTAGCGATGAGGTCGCCCAAGCCGTGATGCTCGAGCGATTTGATATTCCGGTAGCGTTCGAGTACGGTGGCGAGGTGATCTGCGTCCAGTCCACGCTCCTCGCCCATGGTCTTTGCGAGCATCTCGACGGTTTGCTCGTCCGCGTCGGTAAGTGTGGCCAACGCGCCACGGAAACGGTTCAGCTCTGTTAGCGTGTCCCCCACACCTTCCAACGCTTCCAGCTTTTGCTTCAGTGCAGCGCCGTCCTCGCCCGCCAATCGTGTGAACACCTTGTCAGCATCGCGGTAGGTGCGGACCGACCGTGCTTCCTCGGTCAGCTGATCGATGTCGCGCATTTCACCGACATCGGTGCGCAGTTGCTCGAAGGTCCTCATCGCATGCTCGATCTCGAGCGGTTTGGTGATCTGTTCCTTCAATTGACGCGCCAACTCGGGTGCGGCATCGGTATCGAGCATTTCGAGCGCTGCGCGCAGATCCTCGGCCTTGGCCACGCCTGCATTGTACGCCGAGAAGCGCTCGGAGAGATGGTGGAGATCCTTCTGGAACGCAGGATAGAGCGCGTCGGTATCGTAGCCCTCCTTTTCCCAAACCCGTAATTGGTCCTCGAAGATATCCTGCACGACCTCGATCTGGTCGGTGACATATCCCAGCGCCTCTTGGAGCGCCTCGACCACCCTCGGGTCGAAGACCGCACTCTCCAGCGCCGTCTTCGGCAGCGCACGCAGATTCTCGCTGGCACGGTAGATCTGGATGCCCACTTTTTTTAATTCGTCCACCACATCGTCGGGGAGGATCGTGCCCGCTGCGGTAAGATCCACATCCTCGGATCGTAACCGCTCATAATGCGCGAGATAGCGGTCCATGAACGGAGCCACATCGATATTGTGTGCACGCCATTCCGCCACGACCGGTTCGACATACGGGTCGACGGCGCGTACCGTATCGAGCATCTCAGCGCTCAGCTTCACGCTGGAGCCCGAGGAAAGCTCCACCAGCGGTTCGAACAGCGGCTCGATGTCCTGGAAATGTCGGAGCGAGCCCGACCAGTCGGGCAGCACATCGTCGTAGGCCGTTTCGATATCGGCGATCACCGAGCGCATCCTCTGTCGGAGCTGGGGATGGGTAATACCCACGATATTGGTGATCAGCGTCAGATACTCGCCGCGTTCGAAGATGATCGTATTGGCGCCATGCTTCAGCTCGTCGAGCTTGCCGCTGGAGCCCGGCTCCTGGCTGAACGAATCCTCGATGAACTGTTGGATCGCGCTGAACATGCTCACGAAGAGGTCGTCGTTCTCGTCCATGTCCTCTTTCACACTATAATGATGGATCATCACCCCGCTCCGCTGGTAGATGAGGAACGCGTCCTGGAGGAGGAAGAACGCCGCTGCTGCAGGACCGCCCGGCGCGCTGAGGAGCTCCAACATCTCCTCTCGATCGGCGTCTTCGAGCTCTTCTAACTGACGCATCGTTTCAAAATGTGCGGACTCGAGACTCTGGCGCCATCGGTCTTTCGCCCCTTCGCGGGTGGCAAAGAACCGTCGCAATTTCTCGCTAGCGTCGGTTGTTGCAAGCTCCGGTGGTGGCGAGAACTCGGCGAGCCTTTCGTCGCCAAAAAAGGTGTCGATCTTTATATCCGAAGTCCCAACGGCCTGCGCCGCTCCTTCGAGCCCTTTCGTCCGCCATTGGTTCAGCATCATCTCGATGGACTGCGGCGATGGCGCTCCGCCCGCTTCCTCCGCAGCTTGGCGCTCGGCCACCATCTGCTCGCGCGCAGCAGTGGTCGCACCCGCCTCGGCCCCCTCTTTCGATCCGGCGGCGGGGAGTGGTTCCGCATCGGGAAAGAGGTCCTCGAAGGTTATCTCGCGGCGTTTGGGGCGCGGAGGAGACGGCGGTCCGCCTTCACCGGCTTCCGCAGCGGATGACGGCGCTGGCGCCGCTCCCTTTTCGGGGAGGATGCATTCCAGTTTCTGGGCCATGCTCGCGCGCTTCATCTCGTCGAACTTTTCCTCGACGACGGGGAGCTGGTTGGGGTCCTTCACATGTGGGAGGATTTCGGCGATCAGCTCCTTCGACTCCTCGTCGGAGAGCTGCCCGAGGAACGATTCGATCTCGGAGAGGCGGTTCCGTTTCAGATCGAACCGTTCGAACGCCTGTTCGATGGTGGCGATACTCTCGTCCATGACACCTTCGAGTTCTGTGGTCTCATACCCTTCCTCACGATACTCGTCCAGTTTCTCGCTATAGACCTCGTGTTGGCTGGCCAGTTCGGACTCGAGCTGTTCGAGCTCCACCTCGACCTCCGGGATCATGTCCGGATCCTTCAGCTTCATCCGGAGCATCCGCTCTTTATCCCGTGCCAGTGAGGTATCGAGCGAATCGAGCTTGCCCGAGAGCGTCTCCATACGCGCCTCGATCTCGTCCGGGCCGACCGGGTGCTTCTCCGCATCGCGTTTCCTGACCTCGTCGAGGAGGAATGAATATTTTTTCTCGATGGTATCGATGGCGAACGGGTCCTTGCTCAGCTCGAAAATCTCCGACACCGTATCCTCGAAACCGGTGCTATCGAGCCGGTCCAGTGTCTTATTGATCGTAGTGATCCGGTCGATCCCCTTCTCATAGGCGACGATCTGTTGCCCAAAGCTCGATAGGTCCTGATCCTCGATATCACCGAATCCCTTGGTATTGTACCCTTTCTCCTCCCATGTGTCGATCTTTGCCCGGAACACATACCGCTTCGATCGGATCTGTTGCTCGATATCGTGGAGCGCTTCTTTCAGATCGGTGAAGAAATCCGCGGGTATGATCGCTTCAGCCTCGTACTCTTCGGGGATGGCATAGAGCGCTTCGTCGAGGATATTGACCTGGTCCGCCACCGGTTTGAAATGGCTGCGGATCGCGGTCCAGTCCATCATTTCGTCCGACGTAAAGTCGGAACCCTCGATCATATCGAGGCACTGCGTAAAGATCGCGGTGAGCTCTTGGATATCGAAGCCATAGTTGCTCCATGCCTTCAATACATTCTTGACCTCGTTGTATGCCGGATGCGCCTCGGAGATGGGGAGTGCCTCGAGCGTTGCGTCCTCCGTCACCGCCGGTGTGAGATCGATGAGCGGTTGGAACAACGGCTCGAGCTCTTCGAGCCCCTGGGTCGTTCCGTCCCAATATTCGAGCACGGACTGGAACTGGTGTTCGATATCCTTGACGATCTGGTTCATCGTCTGCATGAAGGTATCGTTGATCTCGCCGGTGACGATGGCGACGAGATAGAGGAAGGTCCCGTGCTCGAAGACGAGATTGATATCGCCGTACTTGATCTCGTTGAGCGTCTGGCCTTCGGTCCCCTGCAGCGAATCGCTGACGAACTGTTGGAGAACGGTGAACATCCCGGTCAATATATCCTCGTCGAGCGATTCGGTCCCTGGGCTGCTGTAATGATAGATCGCACGCCCGTCTTGGTAGACGAGGAAGAGGTCCTCGACGAGGGCGCTGATGACCGTGGTTGGTCGGGAAGGAGTCAACTATTCGGTTGATTGATTCGGCGGCCGAATTG
>CAZSUE010000591.1:0-3742 GCA_964609045.1 uncultured archaeon
TCTCAGTGGCAAGCTCGCAAGCGGCAAGTGGCAGTTCCGCGGCCAGTATATCGCCGAGCGTGCTTTGGTGTGGGCGCTCCTCGGTGCCTCGTTCGCGCTCGTCTTCCCGCTCTTCTCGTTCGGCGTCGACGGTGCACTGGAGGCGGGGCTCCTCCCCGGCAACGGCAATATCTATGCCACCGCGTTCTGGAAATCGTTCTTGATGCAGCTCATCTTCGCGTTCCCGTTCATGTCGTTCCACCGGGTGAGCGATACGATCATCGACCGCGGCGCGTTCTTCCATCCGCGGCGCTGGCGGATCGTGGACACATTCCAGGCGATCGATTGGAAGAATATGTTCCACGTCGTCGGTGGGTCGATCTTTTGGTTCTGGCTGCCGGTACATACCTTTAATTTCCTCCTCCTCTCTGTCTTCCGTGTCATCGTCGCCGCGCTCCTCGCCGTCGTTCTCGGGTTCATCCTCGGTCTCGCCAAACGGATCTCGCAACGAGGCACATAAGCTCGGCGTCCGCTCCCATCCCGGTCAGCGTTCGTTTCTATTCCCACCCCGCCCTGGCCATAGGTATAAATAGCTGTTCGGGCCTCCGGCACGCGGATCGGATCGGATCGGATCGTTTCAACCTTCAACCTTCAACCTTGAACCGTCATGCTACAAGTTTCACATTTTGGGGTGCGAGTTGCGAGCTACGGATTACGGGTGCGGCTTTCAATATTGGTGGCACAACAGGGGCTGATCGGAATGGAGATACGGCAACTGCTGAAGCAATCGCTTCCCATGCTCCTCCTCTGCGGGCTGGGCGAGATCTATGCCGGCACCATCCTCAGCCAGATGAGCGGTGTACTCGAGATCCTCCCCGGTCTCATCATCCTCGTCCCCGCGCTCATCGGGATGAAGGGCAATATCGACACGACGCTCGGGTCACGGCTCGGGTCGGCGATCCACATGGGTATTATCGGCGACGGGAAGCTCTTTAGCGACGAGATGCGCGAGAATATCCGTGCCGCACTCGTCCTTTCGCTGAGCGTTTCGTTCATCGCCGGCCTCCTCGCCGGGGCGATGGTGGGGCTCATGACCTATAACGCGTTCAAGCTCGTGCTCATCGCCGTCCTCGCCGGCACCATCTCGGGCTCCGTCCTCGTCCTCCTCACCGTGGGGATCGTCATGGTCACCGCACGCCGCGGGCTGGACCCCGATAATATCACCGGCCCCGCATTGGCGACCATCGGTGACCTGATCACATTGGTGGTCCTCTTTACGGTGACCGCCGCCGTCTGCCACTTCGCCGGATGATCGGCCACACAATAACAATTGAAACAGGATAACGCGACATAAGCACCATAAAACGAAAAGCGAGCGCAAATGTGAACGGTACCAGTGAACGAATGAGGAGTGCCATGGAACTCAGGGAGTGGACGAGAGTGGACGGTGATCGGGGATGACCTACTATTCCGCACGGCTGATCGTACGCCAGAGCTTCGTCATGCTCGTGTTCTGTACCATCCTCGAGATCTTTGGCGGGACGCTGATCCATACACGTCTGGAGACGCTCATCATGCTCCCCATCATCCTCACCATGCTACCGGTGATCAACGGCGTGGGTGGGAATATCGGCAGCATCATCTCAATGCGGCTCACATCGGGGCTCCATACCGGTACCATCGAGGTCGCCGTCTCGGATCGTGAACTGCTCAAGAATGTCGGGGGGGCCGCACTCCTCGGTGCACTCAGTTTCGGGATACTCGGTGTGGCGATCGTAACGCTGGCACCGTATCTGGGGCTCGCGTTCCCGCCCGCGCTCTATTGGAAACTGCTCGGGATCATCTTCTTTGCCGGAATCCTCTTAACCTGCGTGGTCATTATTGTTGCTTTGGTATCGGCCACCATCTCGTTCAACCGCGGGATCGACCCGGACAATACGGTGACGCCGCTGGTGACCACCACGGGCGACCTCGTCGGGATACTCCTTCTCATGGTCATGATCACTCTCGTGGGGATCTGAGTGAATAGTTGCTTCAAGCTAGCATAGAAGGGTGACACGATATGAAACTACACAGCTCGCGTCGTCGGCGCAAAGAGTTCGAAGAGATCGAGTACAAACCGAAAAGTGTGAAGGAGACGCTCGTCGAGATGAAGGATATCTCCGAGCTGATCGTCGACCTCGCCTATGCCGCGATCATCTTCGATTCCAGGGACCTCGCCGAGGAGGTCAACGAGCTCGAGCTCACCATGGATAAACATCTCTACCAGATACGCATGGGCACCATGCTCTCGGCGCGAACGGTCGAGGACGCAGAACAGCTCGCGGGGATACTCCAGGTCGCGGCTGCGGCGGAAGCGATCTCGAACGCGGCGGGCGATATCGTCGAACTGCTCGATACCAGTATCGAGAAACGGCCGTTCATACCGTTCTATCTCTCCGGCGCGGACGAAAAGATACGGCTGGTGCATATCACGCCGCGATCGAATATAGTGGGTCGAAGTGTGGGCAGACTCGGTGTCGAGACCGAAACGGGCATGAAGATCATCGCCATCCGCCGCGAAGGTGGCTGGGTCTACGGCATCGAACCGGATATCGTACTGCGTGCCGGCGACATGCTCGTGGTACGCGGCGTGGAAGAGGGCTATCGAGCGCTCACGCGCTATGCCGACGGGAGCAAGCGCTGGCCCCACGAGGATGAGACGGGCGAAGGAGGTGCGCGATAATGGCCTCAGCACGCCGCTCGACAGATGACGAGCGCGAGAAGAAGCATCCACGCAGATCTCAATCACGATCGAGACCCCGGTCGAAATCGAGATCGCATTCAAAATCGAATTCAAATTCAAATTCAAATTCGAGATCGAAGTCGAAACCCAAGTCGAGGTGGCGAAAGAGGAAGCGACGCCCACGCGCAGAAGCGGCGGGAACACGGCCGAAGGGGAAACCACAACAACGATTCAAACGCCGCGCACAGGCGCTCTTCAGCAGCGCGCGTGGCGAGAAGGAGGAGCCTGCGGCAAAAACCGACACCGATCAATCGGTGGCGCAGAGCTGCAACAACCTCCTCGGACGGTTCATCGAGATGAAGGACACCTCGGAGCTGATGATCGATCTTGCGTACTCCTCGCTCCTCTATAACAATCGCGTCCTCGCCGAGGAGGTCTATCTCCTCGAGGAGCGCGTCGATGAACTGAACAGTAAGATCCACGAGGACGCGATCTGCGAGGTGATCGCCGATAAGAACGAGTATAAGGCGCTCGCCATGATCCAGCTGGCGCAGAGCATCGAAGTGATCGCGGACTCGGCGCGCGCCATCGCCGATGTCGTCCTCCGCGATATCGAACCACACCCGATCATCAAGATGTCGATACGCGAATCGGATACGAACATCGTGGCGGTGAAGCTCGAACCGCAGTCGGTGTTGGTGGATAAGACCCTCGCACAGACACAGCTGGCCAAGGAGATCGGCATGTGGGTCATCTCACTGCGACGCGGCGGACGCTATCTCATCGGCCCGAAAAAGGACACCTACCTCCGTGCCGGTGACTATGTCATCGCGCGGGGCTCGGAGAAGAGCGCCAAGCTGCTGACGCGCATCGCCGACGGGAGCCGCCACCGGATCTGATAGGAAAAAACGAGGGCTTAGGGGATCGGGGTTGGGGGTTAGGCCGCCCCGCCCCCTTTTTCATGGAGTTATTATAGACATATTCCAAACCCCCAACCCCCAACCCCCTCCCCAACCCATTGGCGGGGGGGGTGCACTC
>CAZSUE010000592.1:0-3707 GCA_964609045.1 uncultured archaeon
GGTGTGCGGGGTGCGGTGTGCGGGGAGCGGTTAGCGGTGAGCGGTGTGCGGGGTGCGGGGAGCGAGGGGAAAGAGGGAAGAAACGTGATTTGGCATATATCAGCGGGACCATTCTGTCTTCGCTTCCCGTTACGATCGCTATCGAAAGTATGTGACGGAGGGGTTTTGTACCGGCGATCGTATTGCCTCGATCATGGTCGATGGTACCACGACCCATGTGCGGCTGGGCATCCTTTTTTCGGGTGGGAAGGACAGCTGCTTTGCGCTCTATCGCGCCACGCGCCTCGGCTACGATATCGGTTGCCTCATCGCGCTCGAGTCGGAGAACGAGGCGAGCTATATGTTCCATACCCCCGCCATCGCCAGCGTTGTCCAACAGGCGGAAGTGCTGGGGATACCGTTGCTATTGCGGCGGACGGCGGGCGAGAAGGAACGCGAACTCGTCGATCTCGAGAGGGCCATCCGAGATGCGATGGCGCAGTACGGTATCGACGGTATTGTGACCGGCGCGGTGGGGTCGGTCTATCAGGCCAGTCGCGTCCAGCGCATCTGCCATCGGCTCCGGATCGGGTGTTACAACCCGCTGTGGCAGATGGACCAGCTCGCATTGCTGGCGGCGTTGGTCGCCAACGGGTTCACCATCGTCCTTTCCGGCGTGTTCGCATACCCGCTCGATGAGCGCTGGGTCGGGCGCGCCATCGACGATGCATTCGTCGCCGATATGGAGGAGCTCGAGGCGCTCTATCGGATCAACCCCGCCGGCGAGGGTGGCGAGTACGAGACGCTGGTGCTCGACTGCCCGCTCTTCTCCCGCCCCTTGAGGATCGTCGAGCGAGATATCACGGGGCGGCGGCATTCGTTCCGCATGGCGGTGCGATTGGCGGTGGGATCGGAGGGTGAGCGTACGCAGAATACTGAGGAGGCGCGGTCATGAACGAGCGTCTTGTGGTGATCGTCTCGCTTCCTCAGGAGCGGCTGCACGAGTTGGAGTTCGTTCGGCCGCTGGAGCGGGTGGTCAAAGGTCTGGGTGCACGATATCGATATGAGACGGTGCGCGCGGCGGGATTCGACCCCGACACCCTACGGTGCGCCGACGCGGTGATCATCTCCGGGACCGCCCTTTTCGACCATCATTATATTGAGGAGGCGATCCTCGCGCGGTTCGAATGGCTGCAGCGCACCGATACGCCGGTCCTCGGCATCTGTGCCGGCTACCAGCTCATCGGCCTCGTCCATGGGTTACGGCTCATCGACGCGGTGGGCATCGGGATGAACGAAGTACATTTCACCCGCCCGTTCCTCGGTCTGGACGGGGATTGCGCTGTCTACGAACTGCACGCACGTGCGCTCGATCTCTCTCTTGGAAACGCGGGTGAGCAGTTCGCGGTTTATGCTGCCAGTAGGGTGGCGCAGGCGGTAGCGCATCGGACGCGGCCGCTCTTCGGGACGCTTTTTCATCCCGAGGTGCGCAACGAGGTCCTCATCCGTAGCTTCGTCCGCGCCGCGCTGGAAAAAGGAGCGGAGATGAGCGCGGCGGACGGGATGGAATGCTGCGCTTCAGATTGATCCCACGTATGATATGCGTTTTGTTTCCGAGGCGGGCGGGTCGCCGCGTTCTGCGCGTGTGGTGGCGAAGATACCGCCGCGCGGGGCCCAATGGATACTGACGATGAGCCAATCCGGCTCGCAGCTCGCATAGAGGATATCGGCGATCTCTTCCGTCACATACTCCTGCCAGTTGCGCTTCGTGCGCCATTTAGCGAGATAATCGCGCACCGCTTTGCTCTCGAGGATCTGTGCGGCGGGGCGGTACCGGACGGTGATCTCACCCGCGTCGTGGCGTGCGGAGACGGGACAGAGGCACTGGAACTCGGGGAAGCGCCATTCGACCACGGGTGTATGCTCCCGTGCGGGGAAGGTGGTGAGCGAGGCGGTGTCGGGCGTCTCGAGCTTGGCATGGGCGGCGTCGCGATAATCGGTCATGCGCCTGCGGGATGGGGGGGCGAGTAAAAAGCGTTTCGGCGTTTCACATTACATCTTATGTTTCGCTCGATTATCCTATTTCACGGCCGCGAGCGCTAATGGAGCGCCGTGGCGGACCGTTCGGCTCCTCCATTTCGTGCGTTCCTAATTTGTAGATTTCGGAAGGGTTAAATAGTACACAGAAAATAAGGAAAAGAACTGTCCGTCTCATCGAGTGCAGATGCGGTATCCACGTTCTGCGGCTCATGAGCAGGGCGTAATATATGAAGAGCCAGATCTCTATCAGTGCGGATGAAGGGCTGGATTCCATCAGCGCTCCCCATGCCACCGTAGGCGCGGCGAGTGCACCTTTCCGAAATGGAATTGGCGAATATGGATGGCTCCGCTTTTCGTTCGGCGATTGATAGAACCCTCATCGAGGTGAGGGACGGCACCACAGAATAGAGAAAAGTAAACGGAAGTGAAATCAATGAACAGCGACAATCACGCTCAAACAGATCCAATCAAAGGCTCGAATCGGAACGTGGCGACCATCGTTTTCGGCGCATTCGTCGCCGTGGCGTTTATCGCCATACTGCTTCTCGTTAGCGGTCAGAGCTCGGCGGCGGATGAGATCATTTCGGGGTCTGCGTCATGGAGCGGCATCCGTACCGTCGACGGCAATATCACGGTAGAAGACGGTGGCTATCTGACATTAGACAATGCCGAAGTACGGATGAACAATACGGTGGACGGTTTCTATTGGATCCGTGTCGAAGATGGAGGCCGGCTCGATATTTCCGAGTCGACGGTGACAAACAACCAATCCCTTGCTCCAAACGCCAATTATGGTTTCTGGTACGAACCCGGGAGTTCGGGAAATATCGCGGATTCGACCATATTATATACTGATAGCAGCAGCGAGGGACTGAATATTTCGTCACCCTCTCCTTCGGTGGCGATCACGGGGACGAGGATCGCAAATAGTAACAGTCACGGCATCTCGTTCGGGAACGCCAGCGCATTGAGCGTCACCGATACCGTCATCGAAGATAATGACGGGCATGGCATCAATATCTACAATTCCTCGGTGGGAGCGTATACTATCTCGCTCGATAACATTTCATTCGATAACCTCAATCTTTATCCGGTCTATACCAACTTGCTGAACGGGACGGACCTCACCCTTACGGTGACCGATTGTGATTTCAACAGTTACCCCACTTGGTTGATCTACCTCGAAGAACTCGAATACCTCGATCTCGATATCACCTTCACCGGCAACGAGGCGAACGGGACGAATAACATCTACCTCCCGAGCTTCGTCGGGAGCGAAATCGCGATGAGCGGCTTTTCGCTCGATTTTGGGAACAACAACGCGACGGATAGCGCAAATATCCTCGAAATCGGGACATGGGAATATGTGGATCTGGGAAATACGGTGGTCATCCGCGATAATAATCTCACCCAGGCAGCTTCAATTCTACAGGTCGGCACATTGACCGCATGTGAGTCCGCATTTGAGATTCGCGACAATACGGCGATAGGGATTACTGGCGATGCACTCGCCTTTACTGGTGCCATTAGTGGTACGAGCATTGACGATCTTTCGTCATTCACGCTCACACTTAGCGGAAATGATTTCAATAATAGCGATGAAGATGTTTTTTCTGCCAGCGAAGCCTGGGAATATCTTAGTGTCAACATTGTTGCTCAAAATAACCATTTCACGAATCTGGGCGTAG
>CAZSUE010000593.1:0-3706 GCA_964609045.1 uncultured archaeon
ACTCGAGTGGCAGCCAGAAGAGAACGGCAGCTACGAACTGTTCATCATCGCACACTATGGCGGCGATGTGGCGCTCGATAATAACGCTGCGTCGACCACCGTCGCGGTGAGCGGTGTGGAGCACCCGGCCGATGGTGACGAAGATGGCGCCGAAGACGGTGACGAGGACGAGGACGAGGAAGGAGACGGAAAAGATGGCGGAGAGGAGACGCCGGGCGAACCTGTTGGGGAGGACGCTGAATACCGCACACTCCTTTTCGGCTCGTTGATCGTCAATTTCCTTCTTGCGGCCGTGCTCGTCGTGCTGATCATCAAGTGGATGTCTGTCCGCCGGCGCTCGGAGCCAGTGTATAAGCATGGACGTATAGACGAAGAGCACCGAGAGGACCAAGAGTACCACGAGGACCAAGAAGACCAAGAGTACCACGAGGACCAAGAAGACCAAGAAGACCAAGAGTACCACGAGGACCAAGAAGACCAAGAAGACCAAGAGGACCACGAGGACCAAGAAGACCAAGAAGACCAAGAGGACCAAGAAGAAGAAGAAGACGCGCTGGAAAGACTCTTGGAGTAACAGTTAGTCGCCCTCTGACCCACTCATCGGCCCAGGAGAGGAAACTGTCAGCGGATCTTGGGGACCGGCACCGCACTGACCACTTCGTTGATCACCGACGCGGTGGGTACGCCCTTGACCCATGGATCGGCCTTGAGGATGAGCCGATGCGAGAGCGCGGGCACCACAAACCGCTTCACATCGTCGGGGATCACATAATCGCGCCCTTCGAGCACCGCCGCGCTCCGCGCCAGTTTCAATAACGCGAGGCTCCCGCGCGGCGAGGCGCCTACCTCCACCGACGGGTGATCGCGGGTGTTGCGCACGATGAGCGAGATATAGCGCAATATGGCCCGATCGACATGTACGCGCTCCATGGCGCGTTGACACGCGACGAACCGTTTCGGGCTTCCCAGCGGCTTGAGCGTCGCTGCGTCGCGCTTGCGGCTGAGCCGCCGTGAGAGGATCTCGATCTCGCCCTTCTCCGACGGGTACCCGACGTCGACCTTGATGAGGAACCGATCGAGCTGCGCCTCCGGCAGCGGGTAGGTCCCCTCGTATTCGATGGGGTTCTGGGTGGCGATCACGATGAACGGCGGCTGCAATCGATACGAGTCGCCTTCGATGGTCACCTGCCGCTCCTCCATGCCCTCCAGGAGCGCGGCCTGCGTCTTCGGCGGCGAGCGATTGATCTCGTCGCCAAGAAGGATGTTCGAGAAGAGCGGCCCTTTCCTCAGCACGAACTCGTTCTGCTCGCGGTCGAGGATATAGGTGCCGGTAATATCGCTGGGAAGGAGGTCTGGTGTGAACTGCACGCGTTTGAACCGGCAGCCGAGCGACTGGGCGAAACATCGTGCAATGAGTGTCTTGGCCAGCCCGGGGTAATCCTCCATGAGGATATGGCCGTTGCTCAGCATCGCCATGAACATCGTCCGGAGGAGGTCGCCCTTATCGACGATCACCGTTTCGACCTGGCGGACCACTTGCTGTGCGAACCGTTGCACGCTGGCGAGTTTCATTGCTTCTCTTCCTCCGTTCGTTCCCGATCCCGTGTTGCCGATGCGGGCGGCGCGGGATCGGTTGTGCGTCCCCGTTCCCGTTCCCGTTCCCGTTTCTTCTCGTCCTTTCGCACGCCTGGTGCCTTCGGTTGTGACGGTGGAGCCGCACCACGCGCACCGTGTCCGCTCGGGTGCATGTTCAATAACTTGAACGAGCGCCTCAGCGCCTCACCGTAGCAGCGTGCGAAATGACCGAAACCCTCTCCCGCCGTGGCCATCCGCCCGTGCGGACAATCGTACCATTCCGGCTGGTAGGGTCTCCGCACACGGGGCGCGATCTTTTGCAGCGTGGCCGGGAAGTTCCTATCGCTGGGCTTGAGCCGGCCCGAGAGGAGCGGCAGATGCGTGTCGAGCATCTGGGGGACGCGGTCGGGTTCCTCTTGCGCCGCTTCCTCCAGCCGCGAGAAGAGGAGATCGATCAACGCCCTTTGTTGCGCGTATTCCTTCACACCCTTGGAAGTCAAATTTGGCACGAAGAACCCGCCCACCGCGGCGATGGTGTAGCCGCCGATGATCGTCCCGAGGAGGAGCCCGCCGAGCAGTACCGCATAGTACGGGTTCTGGTCGATGAGGATGAGGAGGGAAAAGAGCGCGCTGCTCCCCGTGATCCCACCGAGGAGGAGGTACTTGGTGCTGATCGGCGGTTGGCGCGCGCTCCGGACCAGTACGCGCTCGAGGAGGGGTTGCAGTACGGTCTCCGAGAGCATGGCTCGCACATCGGACCATGCTGCGGCAATGGCACCAAGCGTCGGATATTTTGCAAGCGTGTCGAGCAGTTTTGCGTACCGCGGTTCGAGCCGCTCCACCGCTTCGAGGTCTTCTGCTGGTGAGAGGTCGATGGCAAGCGCACCGCTGTTTCGGTCCACGCCGAGATCGATCACGCCCTGCTTCGCCAGCGCCACGAGCCCGGTGATGAAGACGCTACGATCGAACCCGCCCGCGATGAACGCACTCTGGAGCATGGGTCGTTCGCGCAGCCAATCGTCGGGCTCGAGCTTCCGCGGCGGCGTTCGCGCCCCGATGCGTCGCCGGACGATGGTGATGACGGGGATGACCGGAAGCAGTACGGCGACGATCGTGGCCCATAGGAACGGATGCTCCACCAGCGCACGTACAAAGGAGAACGGCGGCTCCACCGTCTTGGGAAAATAGACCGTCACCCGATACCCGCTCTTGGGCGCGAGATCGCTGGTATTGAAGGTGACCACGGTCTCGTTGTTCGGCCGGAAATCACCGGATCCAAACACCATGGCCAGGACCATCTTGCGCGTGTCGTAGATCGGTGCTGGGTTCGAAGTATTGTCGGTCCCGTTGTCGGTGAAGTCCGGAACATAGAACGATCCTGACGGTTCATATCCTTTCACCACCGCACCGTCGTCGGGCTTGAACTCTAACAGCGGCGAGCGTGCACAATCCACGGGAAGGAGCACGAAGATGTCGGCGCGCTGGATCGGTGTCGCCCATTGCGCGCCGATGGCGTTCCAATCGAAACCGAGTTGATCGCGTGAGACCGATTCCAGCGCACCGTAGACCGTATAGCTGATAATGAAGGTACGCATCTCGGTCCCGTTGGTCGGGTCGAAGACCCAGCTGATCTCGTAGAAGCCATTGAAGGCATCGAAATCGTAGACATAGCTCGAGGCCAGTGGTTGACCGTCGCCCCTCATTACCGCGGGTTGGATGAGCTTCTCGTAGCCAAAATGGGGTATCCGCCGCCAGCCTCTCCCGTACGACCCCTTTTGGAAACGGAAGGTGATGAACTCCATGACGTCGATGACACCGTATCGAACTTGACCCAGTACCCCGATCTCCTCCGCGCTCTTGACCTGGAGGAATACGGTATAATTGGTGATGGAGTATGGTTGGTTCGTCGTATCGGCGCCCGCGGCGCCAGCGGCGAGCATCGCGTCCGTCGCACCACCCAGCGCTCGATCTGAAAGCGCGTCTCCGGACCCACGCGGTCCAAGGACCAACTGGTCCGTAGATTGCGGAGCGGGGCTGCCAGCTGTAGCCGTATGGGTCGTAGTTGTGGTCGGAGCTGTGGTTGGAGCCGTGGTCGTGGCTGCCGTCGCGGTCGCGGTTCCAATACCCGGTG
>CAZSUE010000594.1:0-3704 GCA_964609045.1 uncultured archaeon
GTTCCGGTAGAATATCCGGGCGAACGATTTGGCGATCACCGCGGATACACCGGCGATGAGGAGATTTTGCGAGAGGAAAAAATAGAGGACGAACATGACGATGCCGATGCCCGCCGCACCGATGAACGAGTAGCGGATATTGAGATCTTGCTCGGTGCGCACGGTGGCCTCGGCGGTCCCCGCGGTTGCGCCGCGAATGCCCTGGCGTACGCCGCGGGTGATGGCGTCACGCATGGTGAAGAGCGTCCAGAGCCCGCCGACGATCATGGCGCCGACGCCCATATAGATGATATGCTGCTCACGGATGATCTCGAACCCTGCGACGCCCGCGGCGGGCCAGCCCCAGATACTTCCGATGATCGGGATGAAGAAGACCCAGCCGAGCGCACCGCCCATGAACACGAACGACGCGATGCGCGGGCCGACGATGAACCCGACCCCGAGGAGCGCCACCGAGAGGTCCGCACCGCCGAAAAGGCGCGCGCGTGCGCTCCCGACGACGCCCTTGACCCGCTCGGCCCAGAGCCGAAGCCCGTACTCCGACGATACCAGTTTCCAGGTGAGCCCCATGCCGAGGGCGGAGAAGACGTAGAGCACGCCTTTGCCGCCCTTTTCGCTGACCTTCAATACTTCGGTACAAGCCACGCCTTCGGGGTAGGGGAGGTCCATATCGACGATGAGTATCCGCCGGAGCGAGATGGTGAAGATCACCCCGAGCACACCGCCGAGGAGCGCGATGACGGTGATCTCGAGGCTATGGTCGCCGATATTGGCCCATCCGGCGGACCCGCCGGTCATCTGCGCGAGGATGACGAGCGAGGGGATGGTGAAGATCACGCCGGCGGCGAGCGACTCGCCGGCGGACGCCACGGTCTTGGCGAGGTTCATCTCGAGGATCGTGCCTTTGAACACGCGGAACACGGCGATGGAGATCACCGCCGCAGGGATGGTCGCGGAGACGGTCATACCCACATAGAGCCCGAGGTACGCATTGGCCGCGGCCATGAGCAGTGCGAGGAGCACCCCGACGGTGATGGATTTGACGGTCAATTCCGCGATCTTTTTCTCCGGCGGGATGTACGGTACGAACTCGCAGTCCGCCGTATCGGGATCGGCGCCCGCGACGCTCACTGGCCACCACCTCCTCCCGATCGTGGTACGGCATAATACGATGTCGCGGAAACGGAGAGCTGCCAGGTGTTGCCGTCGTCGATCACTGGCGGGTTCGGCTCGACGGTCACGCCAGCGGTCCACTCCCCGGTGCCCGCGGTACTGGCGGCGGCGTCGAGCTCGGCAGCGGTGAGCGTGGTATTTGTCGGAACAGTATTGATCTGTGCGACGATCTCGATGGGTGATGCCACCGCACTGACGCTCGAGCCGGGCTCGAAGGTATATTCGCCACCGCCGGGGCCGGTGATGGAGAGCGTAAGCTCGTCCTGGTTGATGGGATTGGGCGCGGCGAGATCGTCGTCGGTCCAGCTCAGCGTGAAGGTCACCGTGGTGAGGTTCTGGATCGGTATGCCGACGCTCTCCGAGCCGCTTTTTTCGCCGTCGATGGTGGCGACCGCTTCAGTGGTGGTGCGCCAATCCACGGTGACCGTCCCGGACGGCGCAGGAGGGCCGCCCTCGCCATCGGTTGCGCCTTCGGCCGGTGCGCCCGTATCGCTGCTCGCAAACGCGATGATCGCGGCGAGTACGACGATTACAACTCCTGTTCCGAGCACGACCCGGTCCATCTTGAGCATCAAACCACCATGCCTCTCGAATCCGATCGAGAACGGTCCCCTCGGCGGTTGCTACCCCTGCGCGACGACGCATCGGCGTTCAACCACCCCGCTGGAGACAGAATGCCCAACCTCGAAGATAGTATAAAAAGATTGGTAGCGTGGAGTGCAATGCAATGCCCGCCTCTCACCTCGTCCGAAAAGTGGTGATGCGCGATTGTTCGAGGCTCTATATCTGCGTTAGCCACCGATGAGATGCGGACCCGACTCGGGAACGGCGCGCAGCTAACCGGCACCTTTTACCATGCATCAGCAGCAGCACCACCACCATCTCTGCTGAGACAAGACGGGGCGCGCCGCTTTCCGCCAACCGCGCACCATCCCCCTCCCCACCTGCACCCAGCGCCTGCAAGATATTCTGCCAATCCCGCCCAGCGCAATAGATCTGTACCAATCATTTCAACAGGCCCGATACCCTCTACAACCTATCTCACCACCGACGACGAAAAAGCCATGACGCACACCACACGAGGAGAATGCCAAACCCCACGCAGCACACCCCATACCGCACCGCGCGTACCGTTACGGTTAAATATATATTGACGGTGCAATATAATACAACGCCATATCCCAAGCACTCGCGCTACAGGGATGGGATAGTGCACAGCATTGACCGAGAGCGAAACAGGGGTAGTTAGATGCTAGATTTTGTGGATGAGTCCAGGACCACCTATCATAATACCGATCACGATCACCAGTTCACTTCAACCAATACAAACCCGAGGAGGAGCGGCACCATACCAGGCACCCGCACCGCGATCCCGCGCTGGAGCGCGCACATCCTCCTCGTCGGCGCAATCGTCGCCGTCGCGGCGCTCATCGCCATCGTCGCCGCCCAAACCGCGACGGCGGGTCATTCTGCAGAGGCGTTCCTCGACGATGGCACCGACCGTATCGTGCAGACCAACGCCTCTACAGCCGCTGAGAGCTACGCGTTCTACGGCTACCTCAATATCTCGAACGCCGCGGGTAGCGACCAGATCACCAACGTTTCCATCACCGCGCCCACCGGCTGGAGCATCACCGCGAACAATACGCAAGACTGGATATTCTACGACACCAACGACACGCTCATCGCAACAACGGGAGCCGAGATCGCTGCCGGTGGCTACCTCGTTTTCAATATCACCATCGAGCCGCCCGAGAACGGCACCTCCGGTGTCGGGGCGTTCACGATCACCACGAAAGATACAAACGACGATACCGATAGCAATACGGTCTATCTCGCCGCCATCGATGCGGACGACACGAATGGGTATGATATCGCGGTGGATGTGAGGAGCTACAACGGGAGCGTGATCGCGGTGGAGAACGGGACGTTGGTGCTCCCAAATTCGAGCTTGGGAGGATCAAAAACATTAGACAGCGGAAACCAGGATTTACCGGATGATGTTTTATCCACAGATGTGGTAGCTGACACACCTTCCATCATTCAAAATTCGGGCATAATTCTATGGGAAGACGGAAATGATTTTTATAGTAAAACAACAAAAAACCCAGGGCATCAGATCGACGGATCTACGGATGGGATTTCAGATGATCATGACGGTTTTGGTTTGATCGTCGAACCTCATAATATGTTAAAGTACGCGGCAACTAAATCTATAAAGGATACAAGAGAAAATGTTGCCGACTACGAAGAAACGAACGACCATTTGAATACCTGGACCATCTACTGCGACATTATTCAGACCTATTTCGATAGCGATTATTCCAACCCCTCATCTATATTCAGCACTAGGGCAGACGCCTATCATCTTGCATATGTGAAGGTCACAAGTTTGGAGAACGCTAGCTTTAGTAATGATGATACGAGGATATATTACAACCTCGAAAGTACTAAAACCCAATATTTGGGGACTTTTAATTGTGTCAATTAAGATCTGTGCCACCAGGATGAGAAAATGGTGGCCGTCCATC
>CAZSUE010000595.1:0-3688 GCA_964609045.1 uncultured archaeon
GCTCAGCAGATCGTGCGCGCTGACGCAAGTCTAGAAATGCTGGCTTGGGTGCGCGTGCAGTTCCCGACCTGGGTCAGCTAAATGTGCGTGCTGGCGCAAGCCTAGAAGCGCGGGATAGGCCGCGCGCACTTCCCAACCTAACTCAGCAGATCGTGCGTGCTGAGGCATCTCTAGAGGCGCTGGACAGGCCGCTCGCCGTTCCCGACTTGCTTCAGCAGATCATCCGCGCTGGCTGACGCAGGTCTAGAAGCGCTAGCGAGAGGCAATATCCATGGCCAGCAGCGAGCACCCAAACGCTCCGCGACCCTCCGCGTGAAGTGGCCCTGTGACCGCTTCACGCCCAACTGCTCCTCTTGCGCGCTGACACAAGTATAGAAGCACTGGGCTGAGCCAAGAACCCCGGCGCTCCGCGACCCTCCCCGCCACCTCCGCGTGAACCGGCCCTACGATCTTCGCAAGCCCGACCGCAAAGCTCGCACGCTCAGGACCATCGCTAGCGCTTGAAATATATTATCGCTACGATGGTTGCAATCGCGTTGACCAAGCGCCCACACCTCCTCAGCCCTCGCCCCATCTCGCTTTGGTACCGCTCGCAACCTGCGCAGCACCAGTCATCGTATGCGGCGATAGAGGCCAGCGCGCCACCGCAACCGGCCCAACGGGTAATCCTATCTTTCTGCCCACGAGGTTACGTTACGCGTGGGCGCTTCGGACGCGCTGTTGCATCTCCCGCGGCATGAACTGACGGTAGATCTTGGCGATGGCGCGCCAGGATTCCAGTGTCTCATCACTCGGCATGGCGCCGACGACATAGCCCGCGAGGACCTGTTGGCCGGTGCCGTCGAACCGGAGCAGATAGATATCGTCGCCATAGGCGAGCACATCGAGGTGGAGGCCGCGCAGCGGTATCGAGAACGAGCGCGCGGCGTCGTGCGCCGGCAGGCGTGGCTCAAGCTCGGACCAGTGCGTATTGACCGCGACGGGGAAGTTCGAGCGTGTCGAGAAATAGCCGCCGTGGAGGATGGCCAGCGCGTCCACCGGCTGCGCGAACCGGGTCTTGTCCGGGCGGTAGGTGGGGAGGTAGACGAGGAGGCTCGTCGAGTCCGGAAAACGCGTGTCGCGACACTTCGTGGCGGTATAGACAACGAGCAGTCGCTCGCCGTCGTCGATGGGGTCGTCGTCGCAGGGTCGGTCGTACGGCGCGCGGTTCAATATCTCGTCATGGAAGTTTGCACCCAAGGCGATACCGTCGAATCGGTACGTCGATGCCGGTTCGAACGCGATCGTGTCACTCATTTCTCGATCACCGCCGACCCAACGCCATGGTGGGTTATCTATATTGCCCTCTCCAGTCCAGTGGTTCCGTTCTCTTATTCTCTTTCTTATGGACCGTGCTGATGATATTCCGAAGTACCGGCTCCGGGCTGCGGATGCGAGATACCCGAGATCGCCCCTCACATGTGCCCCAAATAATGCGGTCGGCTGTCAGAGTTCAATGTCATCTTGATTTTTTACCATACGGAACTTGCGAGGGTTTTCGAGTCTATAGATACGACCCCTTCTCTGTAGCTCGCCCTCACATCGAATTATGCTGTAGTCTTTATGGGCCTGAATGGCACATTCGTAATCCACATCGTCTAATTCGAGTCTGACCTTACGCAGGTCATCATCGATCACGGAGTCCACGGTCACCATGCCCGGCGTATCTTGATCTGGACGATCGAGTTTGACGACGATCCCTTTCACCTCGAAATTATCCTGAGGAGCGGTTCTTTTAAAATAACGCCCAGCTTCGGTCAGGAGTGGAGCGATATCCGAAGGCAGCGTAATATCCCCTTCCACTTCCTTCGGCGGGCGTCTCGATGGAGCCCAACTCGTATTGATGTGTAAGAGATCGATGTTCAGGTCGTTAAAGACACCGGAAAGGGCATCACATAGGTTCGCGTTGACACCGGCATGAACACGTCTTTCGAACGCTTCGAAATCCCCCGTCTCACTTGCGTCCACCGCGGCATTTCTCGCTTCCGATAATGCTCGGATGAGCCGAACCACCACTCTCCTTTCGAAGGGGTCCTCCACCTCTCCGGATAGTGTGGCCTGAACCGTACGAAGCTCCGGTGAGACCGGTGATCTGAGGGTAACCACATAACTCCCTCTCTCGGTCTGGCCAAATCGTACTTTCGACATATATTCGTTCGCTTTATCCGGTTTTCTCGTGGGGTAAGACTCGCGTGGCTCAATAGCTGAACAGGCGGATGATAGGAGCATCTGCTGAATGTGCGCCATGAACTTGACGGCTTGTTCGACGGGCATGCTCCCACCTTGAAAGTCGGGATGATCAGGTTTGAACCGTAAGATGTCGACCCGATTGGACGAAATATCTTCTACAATCGGGGAGATCGGTCTTCTTTCGACCATTGAAAGATTTTTCAGAACCTCGTACATCCTACTAGCAAAGTCTTTCAACTCTCTGTCGAGCGGTAAAATAATCTCTATGACCCCATCGTCTTCGCGAATATTCCAAACCGTCGCAATATCTCCGATGGCATCGACCGTTTTCCACCCTCGGCTCCTCAAATAAGCACTTACATCCAGTGTTTTGATATTGAGGTAGTATTCGAATGAGGATGATCGAAGGTCATGGAAACCCCCCATTATTAACTCGGACCATCATCTTCTGTAAGGTTTCCGGTGTAAAAAACTGAGTCCGTGGGATGCGTACGGTGACATTTGATTTATTATCAGTTTCACGATAACCTCTGATCGACATCCAATACGAGCAATGACGAAGCGTCATTTCCTCGGATGTCTGTTCCAACCATTCGTCTACCGTAGGAGGTAGGACTGTCACCACAAGTATTCTTGGAACAAGAATTCGTTTGCATCTCAGATCGTTATAATTATTGACTTTCAACGGATAGGCGAGGGAGTCTTTTATATATAAATCCCGGGATGTGCTTTTCAGCTGAACCTCTATTCTCGGCCTTCGATAAGTATCTCTTCCACCCGATGCGGCGATTTGGTAGTCCACACTGTCGTCGTCCACTTCTGGTCTATAAAGTGTATACCGCGCTACACTTGATATCGCCTTTATAGATGCAGTACTGAACTGCTCCTTTTTCGCACTCATATCCAATTGACTTTTCTCCTCGGCATTGGAGTGCCAAGTACGGAACCTATCAACCCAAATCTATCTCATGCCATACGCTCGCACCAATTTCAGTTTTTCGTCCCGTCTCCATTACGACCGTTCTATGATTTCATCGGTCCACCTCGTCCGACGACGTCGACCACCCTCCATACCGTTCCATTCCATGCGAGGATCCCGACAGTGTGTCAGACTGTCCGGAGCGCGTTCGAGCATCTCTCACTGTGCGCAGAAATTGCAGCACAGAAATCACCGCTGGTGTTTCCGTGGACTGACAGTGCGAAGCACGATGGCAGGCCCGCAGGGACCGATCCTGCTGAATGCATGCAAACCACATCGCTTTATAGCAAAACGGCGTTTCGTACCCATCGATCGATCCTTGGTGAGCGTTCGATCTACGGCGGTCCGATCCTATGGTAGCACCCAACACTGACTCCACAACCAATACCAATACCAATAGCAATACCAATACCAATACCAATACCAATACCAATAGCAATACCAATACCAATACCAATAGCAATAGCCACACCTCCCTCG
>CAZSUE010000596.1:0-3678 GCA_964609045.1 uncultured archaeon
GCGACATATGGTGGCACGAGTTCGTCGCCGATCAGCCCGAAACATGTGAGACCGTGGCGCTGGACGCGGAGGCGCGTTCGTTCGTGATCTATACCTCGGGCACCACCGGCGACCCCAAGGGCGCGGTGCACACCCACGCCGGCTGTCTCGCGCAGATGTGCAAGGAGCTCGCCTACTATTTCGATGTGGGGCCAAATTCGAACTTCTTCTGGCTCACCGATATCGGCTGGATGATGGGGCCTTGGATGATCATCGGCGTGCTCCATCGCGGCGGGTCGATCCTCATCTTCGAGGGCGCTCCGGATCACCCCGACCCGGACCGGCTCTGGTCGCTCATCGAGCGCTATGAGATCACGCATTTCGGCATCTCGCCCACCGCCATCCGGCTCCTCATGCGCTACGACGACGGGTGGGTCGAGAAACACGATCTCTCCTCGTTGCGCATCCTCGGGTCCACCGGCGAGCCATGGGACCGCGAGTCCTGGCTCTGGTTCTTCGAGAAGGTCGGGAACCGAAACCTCCCGATCATCAATATCTCCGGCGGGACCGAGATCGTCGGCTGTTTCCTCGCGCCGCTCCCCATCACCGCGCTCAAGCCCTGCACGCTCCGCGGGCGCGCGCTCGGGATGGGGGTCGATGTCTACGACGACGACGGGAACCCGATCCGCGGGGAGAAGGGGCACCTCGTTGCGACCAACCCCGCGCCGTCCATGACGAAAGGGTTCTGGAAAGAGCCGCAGCGCTATTTCGATACCTACTGGTCCAAATGGGACGGCGTATGGTACCACGGCGACTGGGCGTCGGTGGACGAGGACGGGTTCTGGTTCCTCCACGGTCGGTCCGACGATACGATCAAGGTGGCGGGGCACCGTATCGGGCCGGCGGAGCTGGAGGGGTGCCTCATGGAGCACGAGGCGGTGTCCGAAGCCGCCGTGGTCGGCGTGCCGCACGATATCAAGGGCGAGGCGATCATCGCGTTCGTCGTACCGCAGACCGGGTATGAAGGCTCGGACGCATTGCGAAAAGAACTCGCGGCACATATCGCCGTCGTGCTGAGCAAGACGCTCCGGCCACATCGCATCCATTTCATCGGCTCACTCCCGAAAACGCGCTCCGGGAAGGTCGTGCGCCGGATCATCCGCGCGCAATATCTCGGCGAGTCGCTCGGCGATCTCTCATCCATCGCCAACCCGAAGGCGGTGGACGACATACCCACTGGCCAGTAGGCGCGCCTCATATAGCGAGCGAGCACCACGAGTGAGCGCAAAAAGTGAAGAAATGGCTGGCTTGGAGGTGGGAGCCGGCCAATTTTCGTCAGAAAGATGAACTCGGCCCCATTGCGTCGCTATTGAGTTACAATACAAACATGGTTCTTCCCTCGGAGATCGATCGATCGATAAGAAGCATTGATATGCTCTGTTCGCACATCGGGAGCAGACCGATACCATGACCGCAAAACCACAGCGACAGAGGAACGCCACCCCGCCGCTCCAGGTCACCCCGCATATCCATCTCGTTGGCGACGGGGAGCGAACCGCACCCGGTGATTGTTGCATTTATGCGCTCACGCTCCAGTCGGATCCGGGCAGATTCGCACTCATCGACGCCGGTGTCGGGAGGGAGCCCAGCCATGCACGGCTCGTGGCAAACCTCGCCACTATCGGGCTCATGATCGAGCACTGCGAGACGCTCGTATTGACGCACGGCCACATCGACCATATCGGCGGCGCGGCGGCGATCAAAGGCGTCGCACCGAACTGCACGATCATCGCCCACGAAGCGGACCGCGCCGCCATCGAAGGGGACGATATGACGCGCACGGCGGCGAGCTGGTACAATGTGACCTATAGGCCGGTGACCGTCGACCGGGTATTGACCACCGCGCCGGATACACCGGAAGAGATCGTACTCGGTGCGCGCCAGCTCCATGTCGAGCATATCCCCGGCCATACCCCCGGCAGCATCGCGCTCTGGCTCGACGACGAGAAAACGGGCGCGCGCGTCCTCTTCGGGCAGGACATCCACGGCCCGTTCGACCCGTCCTTTGGGTCAGATATCGACGCATGGCGAGGGTCGATGCACCGGCTTCTCGCGCTCGAGGCCGATATCCTCTGCGAGGGTCATTTCGGGGTGGTCCGACCGGCCGGTGCCGTACGCCGTTTCATCGAGCGATATCTCGGCGAATATGCGAACGGGTGACGCGCGCCATGCGCCTCTAGTGCAGAACTCAGAACTCAGAACGGGCTCATTCCAGCCAGAGCACCTAGCTAATACATTTTTTGGCTAAAACATATATACTCGATTCTTTGAATGGAATGAGCCAACGCAGAACAGAGCGCTTATATAACATTCCGGTATATCTTCTAGTATGGGCCGACGTTGCGCGGTGATCGCCATCCTCTTTCTCACCACGCCGTTGATATTGGTGAGTGCGGCGCTCTTTCATCCCGAGACACACGTTGGGGTGGTCCTCGTCGACGACTGCGAGGTGCGCTACGGTGTGCTCGCGCAAGACGCGTTCGACCATTACGGCGACTATTTCGACGCACAGCTCCTCCCGGTCCGTGTCAACGCGTCGAGCGTTCGCGTACGAAACGGCTCCTATCTCAACTCCGACATCTTTATTGCCGGTGACGCCGAGCGGCTGCGGCGGGAGTACGACCTCGATCTCGTCCTTTTCGTTACCGACCACCCGATCAGGAACTGGGACGAGGACGGGTATGCGGTCTGGGGCGAGGCGGACCCGAAGCACGGTGCCGCCCTGATGACCGTCGCCATGGCGATGACGAATACCTCCGGCGACGATGCGTTCATCCAGCACACCGCGCTCCACGAGGTCCTCCATCTCTATGGGTATATGCATAACCAGTGGGACCGCTCCGGGATCATGCAATATGCGACGAACCGGAACAGGCTCGATCTCAGTTTCTATTACGAGTTCCAGCTCCCGGTCCGTAGCATCGTCTATCGGTGGTTGATCGGCTCCTCGTTTGGCACCACCGCTTTCGTCACCAATATCCTTTTCACCGCCGTCCTCGTTCCCGCTTTGGTCGCAGCCGAGCTCGCGCTCAGCCGCCTTTACGAGCGCCGTATCGCCCACCGGAAACAGCCACGCTTCATCCTCGGGGTCAATTTCGTCGTCGGCGCGACAATTCTCACCATCTTCGTCGGCGCGTTCTATCAGCTCGCCATCCTCGCCGTCTTCCTCATCTTCCCGCATCACCTCGAGAGCGTCTACCAGAAATATGTGGCGCAGCGCACCGCGCGCAGTTGAGATCGGCGAGCCGTGCGAGAGGACGAACCTCTCCAAAAAGTTCGTATCGAACAACCGTCTGGGTTCTCTCTTATCGCATCATTATTCGAGACGATTTCCAGCTCGATCACCGGGTGGATGGTGATGAGGGACGGCAACCATGACCCCCTCATGATCTCCTATCAAGATCAGTTGAAGACAAAACACCGCGAAACAATGGCCGAACGCGCGCGAGGTATCCCTTTTGCAGGTCACCACGGAGGGTGGAGCGTCTGCGATAGGGTCCCATTTGCCCCGCCATGACGACGATGTTCGACCCAGCCGATCCCGACCGATCCCAACCGATCCCAACCGATCCCGACCGATCCCGACCGATCCCAACCGATCCCAACCGATCCCAACCGATCCCAACCGATCCCAACCGA
>CAZSUE010000597.1:0-3664 GCA_964609045.1 uncultured archaeon
CCACCGCCACCGCCACCGCCACTCCCCGCGTCCGCGCCGCCGCCGCCGAACCCTCCATCGCCACCATCCCCCGTGCCACCGTCCCATTGCTCTCCACCGGAACTGGCGTATCCGTTCCCTGCCGAGTACCACCCCGCGCCCCCTCCTCCATCATGTTGGCCCCCCGGTGAGGTCCCACCGTTCCCGTCGTCCGTATTTGGATTCGCGCTCGCGGCGTAGGTGGAGAATCGATCGGCCCGCGCGTCGATGCCATCCATTGTGTTTTCTTCACCTCCGCCGCCGCCGCCGCCCGCGGCGATGAGGAGCCCGGAAGCACCGATCGTTCCGTTATAGACGAACGACCCTCCACCGCCACCGCCAGCAAAACTGCTCTGACCCAGTAGACCCCGTTGTCCGACAACGACATTTATCGTCGACCCCCCGTCAATGAAGAAGTCGCCCTGGATCCGAGAACCGTTCCCGCCATCGAAGACCCCGTTATCACCGGTGCCGCCCGCAGCGCCTGTCGCCTCTATGGTGTAGATACCCGTCTCGGGTGCCGTCCACGATTGTATACCGTTGCTGACGGTGACCTGTCCATCCAATGTGGACCCAGCATATTCGGCATCCGCTTGGGCTTGGTCTGGCCCAAACCGCCCAGTGGCACCGCAGTTCGTGAAGTTATAGGTGGACGGGGGCGGCCCTCGTTGCTTCGCCACGACATAGCCCTCCGCGTTGGAGCGCACCCACGCCTCGATGGTGATTGCGTCGGTGATATCGAGCGAGGAGCCGTTCCCGCAATCGAGATGATCGTCGACACCGTCGAAGGATAGCGCGCTGCCGTTGATGCCGTCGGTCCATGTGGGCGCGTTTTGGGAATAGGAGGGTTTGAGCGCGCCGTCGTTCGCGTTCTGGCTGCTATCGGCGGCGGTGTCGCCGCTCGCTTCATCGAAGCGCCACTCGGCGACGAGCGTGTCACCGCGTCCCCCCCGTGTCCCTTCGTGCTGGGACGGCGACGCCTTCGCGTCCTCGGCGGTGGCCTTGCTCTGGCCCTCAAGCGGCGCGAGCGCACTGACGAGGAACAATAGGATAATGAAAATAACTGATAATCGCTGACCGAACGAACCATTGACTCTCATCTTTGATCACCACTCGATGTCTGCTTAGAGAAAAGTAGTATTTCCGTCGCGTTAGTTCGGTGCTGGGATGTTAAACTCTATCGCAGAACCTATCACTAACCGCCAGCCCAACTCAGCGCTCGCAGCAGAATGTAAAAACTCAACGTCAGTGGCCGATATAAGCTTTATGTTGGATCGGAGAGGGGACAGGGGGTTAGGGATCGGAAAATACCGCCGCCCCACCGACGGGAAGCGCCGTGGGGTTGGGATCGGTCTAAGTCTAAGTCTAAGTCTATCAGGACCGGGGGGTGCGTTCGTAAAAACAATGTGCGGAAAAAGAGGGAAAAGAGGAGGGGAGCGTGGCGGCGCTCCCAATTTGTTCACTAATTCATTCATTCATTCATTCATTCATTCAATCCATCGTTATCGAATGCATACGCTCTCAGTTCATTCATTGGTGTCGTCGCGCAACGGCGATGATGGCGAAGAGTGCGACGGCGGCGATGAGCGCGAGTGCTTCGAAGCCGGGCGAACCGTTCGAGTCCGAGCTACCGATCGATTCGGGCGTGATCTCGCGGCTGGCTTGGTTCCAGTCCTCCTCGGCGGCGTCGCCGAAGGCGCGCACGAAGATGCTGACCTTGCCGGGCTCGTCGTCCGTGTCGTTGCTGTCACCATCTTCCCAGTCGCTCTTATCGACATCCTGCACGATCTTGTACTCCCAGGTGTACCAGTCCGGTGCGGTGGCTTTGAAGTAAGCGGTGGTGACGCCGGGGAGCTGGTACTGCGAGCTTTCTGAGATATCGAACTCGCTGAACCATATGACATCGCCGTCGACATTCCCGTGCTGGTCGTAGGTCACCATGGCCAGCTTGCAATGGTCCACGCCGCCGGTGGTCCCTTTGATCGACATCTCCATATGGATCGTGTCGCCGCGTTCCTCGTACTGGTAGGAGATGTCGGTGATGGAGACCGAGATGGAGGTGTCGGTTGGCGTCTCCTCTGCAGGGTCGTCACCGTCGGTCACAATGTCGTCTTGGTCGTCGTCATCGTCATCGTCGTCGTCGCCACCGCCAGCGGTGCTGGTATCGAAGACGAAATTGACCGTATCGGTATTATGATCGTTATTGGTAAGCGTGGCACGGACCTCGAGCGTGTTCCCACCGCTCTCGAGGGTTCCATAGCCAGCGTACCAGTAGGTCGAAAATGTGGCGGACCATGCGGTCCAGTCGGCGGACTCGTCGGTTGCGCTCTGCCAGCCGGTATCGCTACTCGTACCGACGATGCGGTACTCGACCGTTTGGAGAACCTCGCCGGTGGGCGGCGAGACGGTGCCCTCCGCGGTATAAGTGGCCGAAGCGCTGTCGCTGGCCTCGATGGTCTGCCCCTCGGTCGGATCGGTGATGGTGATCAGGATCTGCTCGTCCACATCTGCGGTGCCGTTCTGGTCGCCGTCATCACCGGTATCGTCATCGTCATCGTCGTCATCATCGCCAGTGCCATCATCCCCGAGCCCGCCGTCGGGTGCAGCGTCGCTGGCCGACATGCCCAACGGAGCGATCGTGGCCACATGCGAGGTCTCGCCAGCGATATCCCAGGCGCTCACCGTATCGTTGCCGGTGATATAGTTGAGGGGGAACTGCACGGTCAATTGGTCGGTGCCAAACCCAGAGATATGCTCGCTGGAAAGGGGTAGAATATGCTCGTTTGTATCATCGTACATCGCCACGGTCAATGTGTACGAGACGGCATAGGATGTGGCGGTCACCTGGACCGTCCAGTCCCATGAATGATCGTCGTCGATATCGAGGTCGAACTTCCATGAAAATGTATAGCTGGTCCCCGTGGAGGTGTTCATCACCGTCCCGTGGACGACCATGGCGAGTGTGACCGTCCCTGCTGCCTCGCTCGAGGTCACTTCCACGATATCTGCATTATCTTTGAACTCCTGGTCGGCGGACATACTTTCCGTATCACCGCTTGGGTCGGTGATGGTGACGGAATAGTCTACCTGTGCGCTCACATTCGTCATCATGGGCAGGATCGCGCCCAGCGCAAGAAGAGCGATGAGCCAGACGCCCATGCTCGAACTCAATACTCCTTTTCTCGTCGTTATCGTCATACTGTTTCCTCCGATCTCCATATAATCGCACGCACAGCACGAACCATGCTCGTATGCTCTCTCGTGCGAGGGGGTATGATCACAACCATGATCGAGCATCGGTTAAATGTTTCGGGGGAGTACCCGTGGCATGGGTCGGACGCTGTGGCCACTGTGAAGAAAAAGGACGAACGGATCGCCACGCGCCATATATCCCATATCACAACGCTGTGGGCTGCATGAAGCTGCGCTGTGCCAGACCAATCTCGAAGCGGCAGTGCCATGGATGGCAATAGAACGAGGGCGACGAGTGAGGAGGGGGCTCGGAATCTCTGTTTGGAGAAGCGATGTGGCTGCGAGATCGGAGGGCCATCCGATCGCGGCCGACTGGTACTTTCCCGATGGTGTGGTCTCGTGTATAGTCCCGAAAGTATTTCCCACCCCAAAAGAGAAAGAACGGATTCGCGTC
>CAZSUE010000598.1:0-3645 GCA_964609045.1 uncultured archaeon
GAACTTCACGCTCACAAATCTAGGCTTCGGGGAGTTGAGTTACAAGGAAGATATCGTATTGTTGAACGAGACCTTCTCCTCCACCACGCTCAACAGCACTCTTTGGATCTCCACGGTCAATTCACCGGTGATCAACGAGCTCGGTGATAATGAACCTTCGGCGCCGTATTCGCTCGAGCTCGATGGGAGCGATGATACGGTCACATCGCGCGTCTTCGATCTGAGTTATATCCAAAATGGTACGATCCAGTTCTATTACGAACTCGGCGGCAGCGGCGAGATGCCGGATTCGGGTGATTGGCTGAAGCTCGAATACCTATCGAACGACGAGGTCTGGGAAGAGCTTTGGACTGTCTATGGTGGAACGACACAACATGAATTCAATTACGAAGAAGTTTCCTTACCAAACGACGCCTATCACGACCGTTTCCAATTCAGGTATCGGAGCAAGGGGTCCGGTTCCGACTACGATGACTTCTACATCGACGATATCGTTCTATCGACGGGACCGATCGTTGAGTTCAACCCGAGCGCGGGCTCCCTCAACAGCACGGACGCGACTGAGATAACGGCCAGTATCGATACAACCACCCTCCCCTGGGGCAATACCACCGTAACGAAGATGATCGTATCCAACGACCCCGACGAGCCGGTATTGTATGTCAATGTGACCGTGAATGTGATCGGCGAACCGCCGAATGTCTTAGTGGTAGACCATGAACCTACCTACCCGAACACTACGCAGGCGGTGATGGTCAATGCAACGCTGGACGATGATACAGATGTCACCAACGCGTCGCTCTGGTACCGCGCCGATATCGGCACCTGGTCATCCGTCGATATGACCCTCGACGGAACGGAGCTGAACGCCACCATCGGCTCCGAAGGTACGACGGGTTATATCGAGTATTATATCGTCGTCAATAATACATACGGGTTCAATCGCACCACCGACATCTACTCCTTCTGGTTCGACGATGAGCTGCCCATAATACACGAATTGGACCGAAAACCTACGGCGCCTGCGGCCGACTCAGCGGTGAATATCGCACTCAACGCCAGCGACAACGCCGGGATCGAGAATATTTCGCTCTACTATAGCACCGATAATGCGACCTTCACACAGCTCGGGCCCGATAACGGGTCGCGCCAACCGCATATCCAACTGGAGTCGATAAGTACGCCCTCAACCCTCGATCAGCGGTACCGTAAGCAATACTATTTCGAGGCGCCCGGCGCATCACGAATGCGCATCCATTTCTCGCGGATCTGGCTTGAGTCAATATCTACATACAATAATTACATCAATATTTACGACGACCATAACGCGAGCGGAAACGAATGGATCGAGCAGTACACCAGTTCCGAGAACTCGAACGACCGGTTCTCGATCTGGCTCGACAGCGACCAGGCCTATCTCGACTTCTATTCACGGTTGGGCGGTGCGTACGGGTTCGAAGTCGACTCCATCGAGGTCGTCGACGATTTTGCGTTCACCATCCCACCACTGATGACAGACGGGATGGTCTACTATTACCTCAATATCACCGATGTCACCGGTCTAACTCACCATACGGCTACATGGAGCTATTCTGTCGACGATTCTGCACCAACCCTCGTCAATATCACGATACCGCCGAGCCGATATTCGAGTAGCGGGGATCTTCCCATCTGGGCCAATACTACCGACGACCTCGAACTCGGAACGGTCACGCTCTTCTATTCGTACGATAATATCACCTACTGGCCTATCGAGATGGACCGCTATGCGGGTAACGCAACGAACGCCACCTACAATGTGACGATCCCCGCCAACTCCAAGAGCGATGTGACAAGTTATTATGTCGATATGCGGGATGCGGCGGGCAATATCGCGACGATGACGCCACAACGGTGGTATACGATCGATTACGAGCCAACGATCCTGCGGTCGGGTTATAGTCCCGCCCAGCCCGGAACAGTACAGGATGTAACGACATGGGTCAATGTCAGCGACGATTTCGACATCGTGCATGCATATCTATGGTGGGAGGAGAACAGTACCGATCGAGGGTCGATTGTTATGACAGAGGAGGGCGCGGGCAACTATAGCGCAACCCTCCCGGGCATCGACGCAAATGCCACGATCCGGTACCACTTCACCGTCGAGGACGATTATGGCCATAACATCAGCTCCAAAGAATATATCCTCAGTCCGGATATCGTATTGAATTGGACGGAGTTCGAGATCGATATATCGAAAGGCGACACCGTGGACCTCCCCATCGCTATTACCAACCTAGGGTATGGAAATAGCACGATCATAGCTGATGTGGCGGCGCTCGCCGATTTTGAGGACGGGGAAGAAGGCGAGTGGACCACCGAGGGCAATAACGACGATTGGGAGTTGGGGACGCCGACCTCTGGCCCAAATGGTGCCTATTCCGGTGAGTACTGCTGGGGGACGGATCTCAAGAGCGATTATTCCAATTCCGCCCGTGAATACCTCTATACTCCAACGCTATGGGTCGAGGAGGGCCATATCGTCGGATATTACTGCTGGTACGATATCGCGACGAACTGGGACTATGTTCGGTTCGAGATATCGGACGATGGGTGGGATAGTCACACCACCCTCGCAGAATATGACGGGACATCCTCTGGATGGGAGTACGAGGAGTTCGTGTTATCCGGATATACCGGCGACGTGCAGTTTAGGTTCTATCTCTATTCCAATTCTAGATACACCTACCCCGGCTTCTATTTCGACGATTTCGTCGGGCTCCCCACACCGGTCGAGCTGGTACCCGATAACGCTACTGTATATCATAACGAGACAGTGGATGCTATGGTGCGCATCAATACATCCGCTCTTGGCTTCGGCCCACACGAGCTATCGCTCGATATCGAGACCAACGATACCGCCCAACCGACCATCCCGATCACACTGCTGGTTAATGTCACGGGCGACCCACCCCATATCGCTGCGATTTCGCACACCCCAGAACACCCACTCGCCAGCGAGGATGTGGTCATCACTGTGACCCTCACCGATACACACGAGTTCGAGAATGCGACATTGAACTATCAAATCGGAGACGAAGTACCCGGGAAGATCGAGATGAATGTTAACGGGGTGGAGTTGAGCGCACTCATCCCCGCACCGGGTGTCACCAACGAGGTCATATATAATGTCACACTGCTCAGCACATGCGGATATACCCGAACCAGTGAGGACTTCTCGTTCATCTTCGACAGCACACCGCCGAACATCACGCTCAGCGATCCGCCACGATCCGTGCTCCAAGACAAGCCTACAGAAGTCACCGTCAATGTTACCGACAACGACGGTGTCGAGAGCGTCACCCTCCATTATCGCAAGCCCGGCGAGGTCGAGGCCTGGCAGCATGCCGGGACGATCGCAGGGACCGGTCGACCGCGCATCAACGATACCGGGTTCGATACCGGCGAGCTACCATATGAAGGGAGCGAAGAGTATCTATTTCTAGAGCCGGGCGCCGATTCTATACGCATCGATCTCTCGTCGCTCTATCTCGATTCGTACGGCGGCCTTACCGTCTACGACGGCGATCATAACACGATACAGACGTACGACGATGACGATACTGGCGAAAATATCACCACGCCGTGGATCCCGGGCGATAC
>CAZSUE010000599.1:0-3642 GCA_964609045.1 uncultured archaeon
TGCTGAATATTGGCAAAGGGTACTCCCTTTGGCCATGTTCGCAGAAACGCAGCCCACCGGGACCGTTTCTGCTGAATTTGCCTTACCCGAAGCAATAACTCCCTCACACACAAGACGAATGAGGCTGACCGAAAACCCATTTCGTATCGTGTGCCCAACGTTCTCGTACTTGGCCTTTTCGGGCAAAATGTAAATATAAGCTTGGTCGCGCCCTCGTTCTCGGTCAGCCACGAATAGGAGTTTTTGTTTCAATGTATTTGGAGCCCCTGTCCCAGATTCCCAATTCCGAAATACATTTATTCGGGTACGGGATGGGTTAGGGGCGTTGCGAAAACTGAGCGACTGGTATGATAGTATGATACTCGGCGTGATCTCCGATACCCATGACGATCTCGAAAAGATAGACCGTGCAATATGCGTCTTGGACGACGCGGCTGTGGACCTCATCATCCACTGCGGCGATTGGTGCGCGCCGTTCTCAGTGGAGCGGTTCGCGGCCGGCCCGGCCCCCATGGTCACCGTGCTCGGGAACAACGACGGCGACATCCTCCTCATTCGTCAAAAGACGGTGGAGGCGGGGCATACCTTCGCGGGCCAATACGCGTTTTTCGAGCATGGCGGGCGGAGTATCGCAGTGCTGCACGGTGAGCATCCCGAGGTTATCGACGCACTGGCGCGCTGTGGCACATACGATATCGTCTTCCACGGCCATACCCAC
Organism: uncultured archaeon; assembly: GCA_964609045.1. GTDB lineage: Archaea > Thermoplasmatota > Penumbrarchaeia > CAZSUE01 > CAZSUE01 > CAZSUE01. Next base: position 719 of record CAZSUE010000599.1, read on the forward strand.
GAACGACGCGACGCGACCGTCGCCGGGACGGTGGTGGCCAACCCCGGCTGGGACGATATACTCCTCTACGACACACAGACCGGTGAGCGGCGCTTTGTACCGATACGATGACCTCCAGGCGCTGGAATGGCGCGCTGCACAACGATGAGCGAGGCGGAAGCGTGAACCGGCACCCAACAGACAGGCACCGTTGGCGGTGGCTCACTTATACGATCCGTACTATCACCCACCATCGCGGCCGGTCGTCGCTCATCATCGCCAGCATCGCCATCGCGGTGGCGTTCTTCATTTTCTTTTCCGCGCTCGCCCAGGGCATCGGCGCGCATATCGCAGCGGAGACGGCGGGTGCAAAGACCGGCTCTATCACGGTAACGGCGCCGGCGCATCTCAGGCCCATGAACGAGACCGCGGCGGAGAGAGTCGGTGCCGCACATCTTCAGCTGCTCGGTACCTACGGCGCCACGGGTGACTGGTATCCGTATATCGAACTGCCGCTCATGCGGCGCGGCGAAGATGTATTTGGGGGCGAAGTCGTCGACCTTATCGGCTATAACATCACTCGCGGGCTGCGCCGACCTGCGCTCACGCTGGAGAGCCAAAGTGAGCTCGAACTGGCGAGGGGGAACGGGTTTGGCTCGTCGGGGGCGAAGGAAGTGATCCTCGGCGCCGAGATCTGGCGACTTTATTATCGCTCGAAACGGCCGGGCGACCGCATCGCCGCGGACATCGTCGGTCTCCCCAGCTGGAAGGTCCGTATCCCCTCCCGGAACGGTCCGTCGGAGGAGATGATCGTGCGCACCGGTCTCGGGCGCCCCGTCCTCGCAGGCATCCTCCCCTCGACCGGCACCGAGCGCGATAAGCATATGTATACGCCGCTTTCATTCCTCCAACAGTATCTCGGCTATGCGGAGGATATGAACGCCTCGGCGAACGCGAGCGCAGCACGCTATTACCCCACGCTCTCATTGGTGGTGGACGATGCGCGCGGGTTCGATTTCGATGCGTACGAAACCGCGCTCGTCGACGCCGTCAAAGACGCTGCGCCAATGGTGCGCATCGACGGGTACGACAATAGGCTGGCGGTGCGCTCCGCCGCGCTCGAAGCGCGGCGACTGAAGGTGGTCCTCGATGACTGGCTCATCGTGATCGTCGCCGTAGTCGCAATAATCGTCACCATCGGCGTGGGGAACACGATGCTGATGGCGGTGGCAGAACGGCGAAAGGAGATCGGCACGCTCCGTGCGGTGGGTATCACCCGCAATGCGGTCCATCGGCTCGTCCTCGCAGAAAGCGCTGCCATCGGCCTCTTCGGGTACCTCATCGGCACCGGCGTGGGCATAACGCTCGCAGCGGTCTACGACCACCTCTATCGTGCGGCACCGGCGTCGGCGCTGGCGCGGTTCCTCCATGTGGCGCCGGCGATGACCACACCGCGCTCCATCGCGCTCGCCGGGCTCCTCATCGTCGGCGTCGGCACGCTCGCCGCGCTCTATCCCGCCGCACGGGCCACCCGGATCGAACCGATCGCGGCGCTGAGGTATGAATGAATGGATGAATGAGTGAATGTAAAATACTGGTATCGATGCATACATACATGATACATGCATATACCATAGAGCCGTACATAGATACCATTAATTATGAACTGAAGTCCGATATTACGCGATAGGAACTGGGATCGAACATGGCACCAACGAAGAACGAGCGACAAAGCAAGCAGAAAGCATCCCGTGATCAGCCCCGCGGCGGAGTTCGGCACCATGACGGTGCGCCGCTCATCGAGCTAAAGGGTGTCCATAAACGATTCACGCTCGGCGACACCGTGGTGGACGCAGTCGCTGGCGTCGACCTCACCATCGCACCGGGCGCGTTCGTCTCCGTCGTCGGTCCCAGCGGTGCGGGGAAGTCGACGCTCCTCCATCTGATCGGTTGTCTCGATACACCGTCAGAGGGGAGCATTATCATCGACGGCGCGGACATTACGCTGATGGACGACGAGGCGCGCACCCTCTTTCGCAAAGAGACCATCGGGTTCGTGTTCCAGTTCTTCAATCTCATCCCCACGCTCACCGCGCTGGAGAATGTCGTCGTCTCACGGATGTTCGACCGCGACAGCCGCATCGACGACGCCGCCCTACTCCTGGAGCGGGTGGGGCTCGCTGATCGTCTCGACCACCGCCCCCCCGAGCTTTCCGGCGGGGAACGCCAGCGCGTCGCTATCGCCCGCGCGCTCATCAACCGGCCCAAGATCGTATTGGCGGACGAGCCCACCGGCAATCTCGACTCGCAGACCGGCGGCGAGATCCTCGAACTGTTCCGTATGCTCCATCATCGTAAGACGACCTTCATCCTCGCGACCCACGATCCCGCCGTGGGGCAAATCGCGACGAACATCTACCACATGCACGACGGGCGCACTACGCGGGCGAGGTCGGGTTCAGCGCGTTCGGGCGCGCGAACGGTGAGTTGATATGAATATGAATATGAACATGAGCAGGAGTAAGAGCGGGAGTAAGAGCAGGGGCATGAGCGATACGCACCCGGCGTCGGGAACGGGTGACACCGGCCCAGGGGATCACTCTGACCAGTTCTCCGTGATGACCTACCTCTACGCCTCGCTGCGCGGTCGGACGCTGCGCTATGCGTTCACCATCACCGGCGTGGCGGTGGCGGTGGGGTTCTTCATCATCGTCACATCACTGGGCGAGGGGCTGATCGGTGCCGTGGAAGAGGAGACGATCCCGCAGGGCGCCGAGGAATATGTTTCGACCGGGACCGATGCGCAATATATCGAGTTCGAGTCGGAACCGCCGTTGACCCAGCACGACCTCGGCCGGATCCAACGCGTGCTCGAAAAGGAATTGGCGACCGAGCACGCCATCGCCATCTCGCTTTCTCCGATCTACTGGCTACCGCTCGAATAC
>CAZSUE010000600.1:0-3639 GCA_964609045.1 uncultured archaeon
CGCTCCGTGCGGCGATGGTGAGGGAGCTCGTGAACCGGAAAGATCAATTGTCCAAAGAGGATTTCGCGCAAGATCGGTTCCGATTGACGCTCCTATTCGGCGATGAGAAAGGTGAGGGGGAAGGAAAACTCACCGCACTGGCAAAATACCTCGATAACGCAATGCCAGAAGCTGCGAAACCGTACCGAGATATTGTGTATGACTATTTCAATGCCGACCCGGAAAAGAAGCTGCCGAGCCACGCCGGGCGGCTCCATTTCTACCCCACCTACTTTACACAGATCGACCTCGAAGTGATCAACCCACACGAGCGCGATACTGGCGTCGGGAAGAACCCGATCTATATCGAGTCGGTGCCGCGCGGTGCGACCGGTACTTTCGCGCTTTTCTATGTGCCATTGGACCGGGTCGGGAAGAAAGGTTCCGATACGCAGGATGATGCGCAGAAGCACCTGAAATACGTGGCCGAAGGGATCGAGGCGATGATGACCGTCTACGGCTTCGGCGCGAAAACATCGTCGGGGTTCGGGGTGGCGGAGATCAGCCACGATACGATCCGCCTAGGGCCAGACACAATTCCCAACCCGTTCTTTCATAGCGAAGGTGACGATTGATGCCAAAAGTCCCCACTCTCGGTGATCTAAAAAATCAAAAAACCCGAAACGCAGCGCTATTGCTGGAGCTGGGGGTTTGGTTACATCTATTGGGAAAATATTCCTCACAATTCTTTCGGGATCAATTGAGTGGGAATGGAAAAGCCTACCAGTCATTTTATAAGAATCACCCTCGACTCCAGACGATATTCGAGTCGACGAGTTGGCCAAAAGGTGATTGGAAGATTCATAAGCAGAAGATCAAAGGATTCCAAGAACCAGACAATTTTGCTCAATTTAGCAAAGAGCACGCTAATCAGAAGTTTGGGAAAGGCGACCATTCGATTTCTCTTCTCTCACTCGCTCATGGTCGCGCGTCAGGTACCGATAAAAGTGTCCAGAGCAAAGGAGCATATTCACAGCAGCAATTACCAATCCATATCGCCACCTGTTTTGGATACGAGACCCCCATCGATGATAGTGCATTAGATAAAAAGAGGGATATGTTAATCCAATTTCTCGTCGATGAACTTGATGACCTTAAAGACCCAAGCACTCAAACTCAAATCGATCATGAACGTCGGACTATTATTCAAGAATTAGAGGATAACTTGTCCATTTCAGTAAGTGACACCCGTCGGCCCATTAATGATGTTACCCTTTGGGACCAAACAACCGCCTCGGTCGCATTTTTCAAACCCTCTCTTGCTCGTAATATATTCAATGGAAAGTGGACCTCAACGCTTGCTTCCGGATCAAACCGATATAAATGGTGTCCATTGATATTATCGTTAAATGGCTTTCAATGGTGGAATCAGAGTAATCGTATCGGGGATTTGTTAGAGCGGCAGATGATAATTCGTAGGGTCTTTAGGAAAATCCAGAAGGAACTGGAAAAAACATACCCTCTCTCTCAAAAGATCTACCGAGATGAAGACTGCATCGCTTTTTTATTGCCAGGAGATCCGGATTGGAATGATAATGATATCCTCAACTCGGTAGATTCGGCGACAGGGAGGAATTTAAGACAGATTCTAACGGAAATTCCTGAAGATAAGAAGCGGACAGCGAACTCTCCCTACGAGTTAGCATTGGGCATTGGCCCTGAGGACGAAGACGACCGCAAACCCTCTCGGAACATGTACATCTTAGGTCATGCCCTCTCAGCCAGAGATGACGCATTACATCATAATGCGAATCAAGTTCGAGAGGACTGGAAAGACTACGATAATAACCGAAAGCCGCTCTGCGAGGTCTGTGGGCTCCGCTACCAGGGCTTTGGAAAGAACCATTCTCCCAACATGCAAGCGAAAGCAGCAGATCGTCATCAATGCTGTATCTGTATGGAACGGCTCGCCAACCGGAGCAAGGAGTGGTATAATAAGGGATCAATAGGAACAACCGTCTGGCTCGACGAAGTTGCCGACATAAACGGACGCCTGGCATTGATCGTGGGCGAGTTCGATATCGCGCCCTGGCTCGACGGCTCGCTCATCTCAACGATGACAATCCCCAATCTCATCGATGTCGATGGCCAAGGTCACACCACTCAAGATCTCGACGCTGATCTATTAAACTTTACACAGGGAAAAGATGTTGACGACGGTAGTCTGGTTACACTACCGCACTACATCGACGCCAATGTAAAGAGAGACCTCAGGACTGAGAAGGATTTTATCAAACACCTAATCAAAGATGAAGATCTCGACCGTTTCAGTGGGATAGCGGATCAAGACCTCCTCCGATTAGCCCTCATCCGCAAACCACCGTCATTCGCACGACTCATGCGCGTCTGGCGCACGACACGCACCTTCTGGCAAGAGTGTCTTCCAACGGCTACTGATCGTTCTATTTCTGGATCGGCAATCGGCTCGGCAATCGGCACGATCGGGCCGCGGCTCAAGATTTCCGGTGAATGTAATAGAACTATCCCAAACGATAGATTAGGTCTCTACCATGCTTATGTTCTCACATGCAACCGGTTCGAAATCAATGTCGTTTGGATTCCACTGCAACATGACAACGAGGGTTTCTTCATCGTCATCGATAATCCTGTATACCTCGCCAGCCAGATCCTCGACCGGACCGCCTACAATTCAAAGCTCGACCCCAAAGTCGAAGCGAATGCCAGAACGATCATTACGGAATTCATACAACAAGCGGCAATGGTCGAGGTCCACCAGCCAGCGCACTATGGCCGACCCGGGAAGAAGGTATGCGCTCTCACACAAATAAAAGTTGGACTATTGGAAAACAGCACCTACACCCCCGCCATTCCGATCCTCGCCGAGCCGCGCCGGTTCATGGCTCTTGTACCGGCGGATAAGGCGCTCGATATCGCGGCGATCATCAGCAAGAAATACCAGCGCGAGATGGGTAAGGTCCGCAACCGGCTCCCGTTCACGCTCGGTGTCGTCTACGCGCACCGGCACACACCGCTGCGCACGATCATGGACGCGGGCAAGCGCATGCTGGAACGAAAACTCGATAACAAGTACGTCGAGGGTTGGACGGCAAAACCACTATTGACAAACCCAGAAAGTCACAATGATCCACATTTTCAAGAATGCTGGCAGATCCAATTAGAAAAAGACGGCCGAACCACCACCTGGCACGTCCCGCTCACGATGGGCGATGGGAAGACCGACGATGAATGGTACCCATACGTCTTCGTCGAAGAGGACAAAAACGGTGATCCACCCACCGGCCGCCACCGCCTCTTTCAGGCGCCCTGTCCATGGAACGATGACGAACTGACCTGGGTCCTCCACGCCAAGGAGCTCGAGGACGGCGACATGGTCTATTTCACCCCCGCGACCTTCGACTACGAATTCCTGGATGCCACTGGGCGCCGGTTCGAGATCGCGTACGACGAACAGGGCCGGCGCTTCGGCGACCGCGACCACCGCCCGTACCATATCGAAACCCTATCCACCCTGAATAGGATCTGGGGAACATTCCGGGGCCACCTCGCGACCACGCAGATCCACGCCCTCGTGGAGACGATCGAGACCAAGCGCGAGGAGTGGCGGATCATGAATCGATA
>CAZSUE010000601.1:0-3621 GCA_964609045.1 uncultured archaeon
CGGGGAGCGGTTTGCGGTGGGCGGGGTGCGGTGTGCGGTTTGCGGTGGGCGGGGTGCGGTTAGCGGGGTGCGGTGGGCGGTTAGCGGTGGTTGGGGGACTGGATCGTCCCGCCCGCCAATGAGTTAGGGTAACTCGTGGGGATTTGAGGCGTCCGTTAGAGATTGCATATCTGCCAAAGTGTGCGACAGGGGGCGGTTACTTGGTCTCCTTTTGGGTTCCTACTTCGCTGCGTACGACCACGGAGTCCTGTATGGTGACGCTGTTCGAGCTGGGGCCCGAACTCGTTCCCGAGGGCGATCCTCTTTTTGGTGCACAGATCGTCGAGCGCTGGATCACCGAATCGATGATATTGGTCACATTCTTCACCTCGACCGTTGTTACCTCCTTTGCACTGCGGATGCCCTGGATCGGGTAATAGATGATCTCATACGATTCCTTGATGAAGCCGGTCAGCCCCGCTTTGCGGTCGGTATATCCCTTCAACGCCACGGTGGTCATCGACCCGTCCTCATTCTCGGTCACGACCACGGTGAGGAGATAGGTCATCTCCTCCACGGACGAACTGCCGGCGAGATAGAAGAGTGCGGCGTTGGCTTCTTCGAGCTGCTGCTCGGCCACGGTGGCGAGATGGCGACAGCGGTCGCGAACGATGGCGGCGATCTGCTCGCGGGTCACGCCGGTAAAGGAGAACCCGAGCTCTTGATGCTCGAGCGATTTGGTCAGCGCGATATAATCGCATTCCGCGATCTGACGTGGCGCGATGAACGGACAGATCGAGAGGAGCTCCTTCGGCTCCATTTTGACCGTCTCCAAGCCGGTATGCGGGTCCTCGTAATCCACCGTCCCCTGGACCAGCCCCGATACGCATCGCACCGGTTTAAGCATGAAGATCGCCGACTGGAACCGGCCCTTGTCGATGGCACGGATCTTATACCGCCCGTCCTTCGGCTCGAGTATCTCGAGTGCTTCCGGTGGGCGCAGCCTGACCTCCACATCCATGATCTTGTAATCGAGGTTATTGACCACCTTGACCGCGAACTTGATCTTATCGGCGACGAGTGAGAACCCGCGTTTGACCACCACCGCCTTCTTCTCCTCGACATAGCGCTCGATCATCTCCTCCTCGATCTTTTCGTGGGCCGCTGCTGTTATGGCAAGTTGCGTGCGGAGGCCGTTCAGATACCGATCCTCGTCCTCGGAGAGCACGCCGTCCGACCATGCCGCCTCCATCGCTTGACGGTACTGGGAGATGTTGGCCGGTGCATCCTCTTTCGCCGGTGACGAAGGTGCAGGTAAGGCTGAAGATGAGGATGAGGACGGGGTAGTTGGTCGATCGGTGGGATCGAACGCCGCTTTCGAAACGGTTTGTGCAGATGACGCCGTTCTCTGTATGATCACGACGATGACGATGACGATGATGATCGGGAAGACGACCATCATGATCGTGGCCCAGAGCGGGAACCCATGGTCGTCGCTACCGACCACCCGGTCATAATCGTTGGTATTGTCGCCGCCGGTCCCATCGTCGCCGTTTGCATCGTCGCCGCCACCCGCACCTCCATCAGTGCTGAGCTGTAGCAACATATCCTCTTCGGTGAGATCGATATTGCCGCTCCCGTCGATGGTGGCACTGAGGTTCTTGCTCCGATAGCCGTCCTTCTGCACGGTGAGGACGACCCCGTCGTGCTGCCATTCGATAGGTGCGGGATCGACAGTGAGGTACCCGCCCGCGTTGGTCTGTTTTACGATCTCGATTTCGCTTTCGCTTTCGCTCCCGCTTCCGCGTATGCTGACGGTGACACCGGCGGCGGGGAGGGGCGAGCTAAGCCCTTGGCGCACCTCTTTGAACGGGCCGAAATGGAGATAGAAGACACGGTTACTGGCGCGGTTAAAGGTGAGGTCTGCGGCAGATATCGCGATGGTTTCGTCCGTTCCGGTAAATGTGTACCCATAGAGCTCTTCTTCGTCATATCCATCTTTGGTGAGCGTGATGGTGACGGTCTCGTTTGCCCAGGTATGGGGGATATGCGCGACGGTGACATGGCCGGTGGCGTTCGTGTGGGTGACGATGAAGGCGACGCCATAGGGTCGTTCGAGGGTGACCGTGGCGTTCGGGACCGGCATTCCGAGCTGATCGGTGAAGGGGCCGAATCGGACGCAGAAGGTTCGCATCATGACGATGTCGTAGGTGAGCACGGTATCGGCTTCGACGTCGATGTGCGGGTGCGCCCCGTCGTCAGGCGCATTTGCGTACCAGTACCCGTCCGTATCGACCCAAAGCTCGTGCTCGCCCGGTTGGATGCGGAGGAGCCGGTATTCTCCCGTTGCGTTCGTGGTCGTCGCCGCCAATATGGTCCCGTTGTGGGTTCGGACCTCGATGTGTGCGCCGTTGACCGGGGCTCCGCTCTCGTGCCGAACGACACCGGTGAGCGCTCCGTTGTTCTCCAGCGCGACCATCACCACCGGTGCGTTCACCGTCGCGTCCGCATCGAGTCTCGCCGTGGATGAGTTGTTGGCGATGTAGCCGTGTTTCGTCGCCGTGATGCGATAGGTGCCGGTGGGTACCGCGGTGAGTTGATAACCGCCGTTGGCATGGGTGCGCACCGTGGTTTCGATGCCGTCGACGAGGATCGATGCGTTCGCGAGAGGTGTGTCGGGACCGGATGTCACCGTTCCTTCGATCGTGCCACTGGGACCGGTGTAAAGGTGTATCGTCACATCCTCGGCCGCGGATGCGAGGTGAAGGCCGGCGGGCGACCACTGGAGCGCGTAGATATAATCGGTATGTTCGGAAAGGGTCTGGAGCCACTCCCCGCTTCCCGTCGAATAGATACCGATCTCGTGGTTCGCACTGTAATCACTCGCACTCACCGCGAGGTGCGTGCCGTATCGCGACCATGAGAGGGTTTGTACATTACCGATGAGATCGTCGAGCCGCGCTGCGCGCGACCAGTTCTTCGCCGACCATATGATGACCGTGTCGTCGTTGGATCCAGAGGCGAGGAAATCGCCGGAGGGCGACCATGCGAGCGTATTGATCGTGTTGCTGTGTCCCTCGAGGTCTGCCGCGGTGGACCAATCCTCGGTGGACCATACCCGTATGGTTCGTGCCCCGTACTCGAGATAGCCCGCGGCGAGGTAGCGTGCGCATGGCGACCATGCAACATCGTAGATCGAGCTCTGAGCATTGCTCATCGATTTCTCCAGCGTGCCCGAGGATGCGTTCCAGATACGGATCGAGTCGTCGTAGGAGGCCGACGCCAGCCGGTTCCCGTCCGGTGCCCATGCGAGCGAACTGACCGTTTCGGTATGGCCCGTGAGTGTGTAGGAAGGCGTCCAATTCGCGGTGCTCCAGAGCCGCACGGTGTGGTCCTCCGAGGCGCTGGCGAGGGTGGAGCCATCGGGCGACCATGCGAGCGCTTCGATATTGGCGCTATGGCCGATGAGTGTGCGATGGGTGGTATTCACTGCCAGCGCGTTCGGATCCCAGATCTTGATCGTGTCGTCCGCCGACCCGGTAGCGAGGAGCGCACCGTCGGGCGACCAGCTGAGTGCATCGATGCTGCCCCGATGGCCGGTGAGCTCTTCGAGCATGCTCAGATCGGTGGCGTCCCATCGCC
>CAZSUE010000602.1:0-3617 GCA_964609045.1 uncultured archaeon
TAGCAAGCAAATGCTTAAATCTTTTCGTCGCAACCGCAAGAAACACCAGCGCTGTCCCGCGCAATGGCATAATCTTCCCCTTCCACCCGATACGAGCATCCGAGACGTCCGCCCCCAAAGCTTATATAGAAGTGGTGGCATACCTAGGGCAAGGTATACAACCCGTGGTTGGCAACCGCCGCGGGAGGGAGTGGAAGCAATGAACATTACGCTTGACGAAATACTCAATATCGTCGGCAACCCGATACGGCGTAAGATCCTCCAGAAGCTCTCCAGGGAAAGCCACTACCCACTCCAGTTATCGAAAGAACTCAATGTGAGCCAACAGGCGATCATGAAGCACCTGAAGGTCCTGGAACAGCTCGACCTCGTCAAATCGCATCGTGAAAAGAGTGTGACCGGTCCGCCGCGGAAATATTACGATCCCACCGCTCGCTTCTCGCTCATCATCGATCTTGGGACCAACACCTTCAATGCACGGCTCTATCAACTCAAGGACGACGATCCGGCGAAACGACCATGCATCGAAGAGATCGAGCAATTGATCGATGAGCACGAAACGGTCCGGAGACTCAATAATAATCACGACCGGTTCCTCGAGCTCTCCGAACTGATCGAGAAGATCAATAGCAAGCTCCGCGGTATCGAGAAGGACCGTAACGCGCTCCTCCTCTTACGATCCGAAGTGATGAAAGAGGCCCAGCGGATCATATCCGCCCTCACCGATAATTACGAGCACCGCTCACTTCTTTATTATCTTCTCGAGAAGGACGATCGCACCATTTCCACGATATCGGAGCAGATGGACCTTCGGATCAAGCTGATCGAGAAATGGATCGAAGAACTATCCGACCTCGATCTTCCCATCGGACAACTCCTGCAGGAGTATGATCGACCGAAAAGTTCGAACGACCAGACCCGAACGGGGTAAGGAAAGGGAAGTCTATGCCAGTACAGGAACACCAATTCATCCACCTCGATACGGATACCGAGAGAGGGGGTGACAGCGACTCGTTCCAGGCCGCGCTGAGAATGGTGAGACGCCAGATCAATCACGGGTTGGAACATCTCGACCATGTCCACCGTCGCCCGTCCGCCCGTCGCGAACACCCACCTGAGAATGGCTCAATAGAGCGAGAGGGGGACAGATCGCAGCAGCATCCGCAAACCCCTCTCATGCCGCCGGCCATCGGGTTCGCCATCGGATCGGACCACCAGGGTCGACCACTGCTCCAGACCTTTGGAAGTACCGGTCAAACCACCGCGGACGGGCGGTACTTCCAGCGACCGCATCTAAGCATCCGGCCGCTAACCGAGAGGGCGAAGGGGCCAAGACGACCGCCCGCCACCGTCGGGTGGGAACTCGTCTACGAAATGCCCGGGATCTCGAAAGGCGATGTGGAGCTCACCGCCCAAGGGCGAAAAATGACGGTGACGGCGTTGAGTCCGCGGCGCGCCTATCGGAGTACGCTCACGCTGCCCGCCGAGATCAGGCCGCAAGAGACCACCGCCTCGTTCGAACGCGGTTATCTCGTCGTCAAGGCGACCTTTGCCCGACCGATCCACCCCCTACACCGGACCGTTCCCGTGGCTGGCCCCGATCCGCATCGGTCCCGACCGATCCATCGTTGAAAAGTGATCCCTCCTCCGACCGACCCAGCATCCGACCCAGCATTCGAGCGTCGCGATCTGCATCGTATCTCCCACCGCGCGAAAGGTGGCCGATTCTGCACACATTGTAACAAGCTCGGGCCTCGACATCAAAATGTGACACCCTTTAGCAGAAATAACCCCGGTGGGCGGTATCTGTGCAACCATCGGCGGAGCGGAAAATTGTGACTCCGCCAATGCCATCGTGGCTTTCGCTTGTTAGAAACTATACCTCTGAGGAATAGCTATGAAGAACACGAACCGAGTACAACTTAAAGTGATCGAAGCGCGGCCGCGCGATGTTGGGCGCGGTATTGCACGCATCGATCCCGTCATCATGGACGAAAAAGGCTTCCAGTCCGGTGAGCCCATCGAGATCATCGGTGCCAAGCGGACGGTGGCGCTCTGCTGGCCCTCCTATCCCGTGGACCGCAGTGCGGGCATTATCCGCATCGACGGGATGGTCCGCCGGAACGCGGGTGTCGGTATCGACGACCGCGTGCAAATCCATATGATCGAGGTCCGCACGGCGAAGGAACTCGCGCTCGCGCCGACCCAGCCACTCCGCATCATGGGCGGCGAGGAGTTCCTGAGCCAAATGCTCGACGGGCGCGTGCTGACGCGCGGCGATTTCTTCGAGCTCAACATCATGGGCCGCAAGATCGATCTGTGCGTCGTCAAGCACTCGCCGGGCGGCAGCGGCGTGATCGTCCGGCCGGAGACGAAGATCAGCTTGAGCGAGAAACCGGTGAAGGAATCCGTCGTGTCCATCCCACATGTCACCTACGAGGATATCGGCGGCCTCAGCGAGGAGATCAAGCGCGTCCGCGAGATGATCGAGCTGCCGCTGAAGCACCCGGAGCTGTTCGAACGGCTCGGGATCGAAGCGCCCAACGGCGTGCTCCTCCACGGGCCGCCCGGCACGGGGAAGACGCTTCTCGCAAAGGCCGTGGCCAGCGAGACCGCGGCGCATTTTCTCTCCCTCTCCGGCCCCGAAGTAATGAGCAAGTTCTACGGCCAGAGTGAGGAAAATATCCGCGAGATATTCAAAGAAGCGGAAGAGAACGCGCCGGCGATCATCTTCATCGACGAACTCGACTCCATCGCGCCGAAACGCGACGAGGTCACCGCCGAGGTGGAACGGCGCATCGTCGCACAGCTGCTCGCGCTCATGGATGGCCTCGAAACGCGCGGCAATGTCGTGGTCATCGGTGCCACTAACCGCCCCAACGCGCTCGACCCGGCGCTTCGCCGACCAGGTCGGTTCGACCGCGAGATCGAGATCGGCATTCCCGATATGGATTCGCGCCTCGAGATACTCATCGTCCATACCCGCGGGATGCCGCTGGCCGAAGATGTCGATCTCGAGCAGATCGCGCGCATCACGCACGGGTATGCGGGCGCCGACATCCATGCGCTCTGTAAGGAGGCGGGTATCAACGCGTTGCGCCGGTCGCTCCCCATCATGGACCTGGAAGCGGAGCGCATTCCCGCCGAACTGCTCAACCGGCTCGAGGTCGATCCCGACGATTTCTACGACGCGTTTCGCGAACTGGAGCCCAGCGCGCTGCGCGAGGTGCTCATCGAGAGCCCCACCATCAAGTGGAACGATGTGGGCGGGCTCAAAGAGGAGAAACAGCGGCTCCGCGAGGTCGTGGAATGGCCGCTGGCGTATCCGCGACTCTTCGCGCATATGGACACGCCGGCGCCCTCGGGTGTGCTCCTCTACGGGCCGCCGGGGACCGGTAAGACTTTATTGGCCAAGGCGGTGGCAAGCGAAGCGGAGGCGAACTTCATCTCTATCAAAGGGCCGGAACTCCTCTCAAAATGGGTGGGCGAGTCGGAGAAAGCGGTCCGTGAAACATTCCGAAAAGCGCGCCAGGCGGCCCCCTGCGTCATCTTCCTCGACGAAGTGGATTCCATCGTTCCCACGCGCGGATCGCATGTCGATTCGCAGGCCACACAAC
>CAZSUE010000603.1:0-3608 GCA_964609045.1 uncultured archaeon
GCCCTGAAACGGCGGGTGCTCGAGACGGTCGAGCCCGAGCAGCACCAACCCGCGTTTCATTACTGCTTTCACCTCTGGCACGATCTTCGCATAGGTCGCAGAGAGGACGAGCTTGGCGACGCGCGATGGATGACGGAGCGCGAGCTGTTGCGCGATCATGCCGCCCATGGATGTGCCGACGATATGGGCATGTTCGATCTCCAGCGCGTCGAGGAGCGCGACGGCGTCCTCCGCCATGATCGAGGTGGTGTATGGCCCGTTGGGACGGTCGCTGCCGCCAACGCCGCGGTTGTCGTACGCGATCACATGGTAAATGGCGCTCAGCGCGTCGAGCTGGCGCTCCCACCCGGCGCGGATCATCCCGAGGCCCATGATGAGGAGGACGGTCTCGTTGGCGGGGTCACCATACGCATCGTAGTCGAGTGTGATGCCGTCGGCATGGATGCGGGTCATGAGGACCACTGGACGGGAGAGAACCAGGCGAACTATTTGAATCTGTTGTCGTATTCCTATGGTCTGGATGGCCGAAGGGTGTTGATGGGCGGCACTGATGAACCAATTGGTCAGTATTATACAGCTCAGGCGTGCGACTCGGCTCGCTACTGGAAAAGATAAAAAGGGAGAATCCGTTTGGACCGATGCAGCCACATCCCCATCTCCACCGCTGAACAGGGTTTCTTGGAGCGCGAAGCTGTGCACAGCGATATGGGCGCGACGAGAACGAGCGTGAGCACATGAATACGAAATATCTAGCCTCCCTCATTTTGGCCTTTCTTTTGATCGGTTGTTTGACGCCACTGAGCGATCTCGCCCTCATCTCGGACCCAAACTCAAATGTGATCTCACGTGCAAGCGCACGCGCACATGCCTCCCTTTGCGCAACGACTCAAACGCGATCAAGACCTGCGCATGATGAGCGAGTTGGAACGACCGCCTCCCGCGCCGCGAACGACACGATCACCATCGACGGCTCTTTCACCGATTGGCGCGCCGAGCATGTGATCGCACTGGACGAACCGTACAATACGCGCTACGAGGAGGGTGGCAACCTCGACGACGACTACAAGAATTCCCGGGATCTCATCGCCGCGTACTATGCGCTCGACGACGAGGCGCTCTATTTCCGCGCCGATCTATTGGACCTCGCCTTTGAAGCGGAAGAGAACGGCTTCTTCGATCTCTATATGGCGCTCGATTTTGAGACCGGCGGGCAACAATGGCTACCGGATTATACCGATTGTGAGACCGACCACCCCTGGGAGATCTGTGTGGGTATCTACCAGAGCGACGCGCATGTGGTCTATACGGACGATTATATCGACCATGACGACGAGGCGTTCGGCGCGGTAGCGTTCCATTCGCAATGGGACGCGGTGGAGTTCTCGCTTAAGCGCAGCTTTCTCGAAGACCACAACTGGACCGCCGACGCATCGCTCTCGCTCCAGTTCTTCACGACGAAAGATCAGACGAATAACGGTGCGGGCGAGCTCCCCGGCGCCGACCTCGCCGATATGATCCCGCAGGACGATCTTTCGGACGAGGTCTTCAACGGCGCCGTCGCATCGGACGCATCCACCGGGAGGGCGAAGGTGGCGCTCTTCCATCACGGCAACCAGTTCCTCAAGCATGTGCAGGATTTCATCCACGACGATGACGGGATGGGCTTCTGGCGCGTACCGGAGATCCACGACAAATGGGACACGCCGGTGGGGCTGCATGTGTCAGGGACGCTCGCCGAGGGCGCCCAGTGGTGGAAGCCGGAGTTCAATGTGTACCTCCGCGAGCTCGTGGACGCAGGCGTCGTCGATATGGTGGGCGGGTATTATTCCGAGTACATCCCGCAATATATCCCCGAGGCGGTGAACGCGTGGGGGCTCCAGTATGCGAAGGAGTACAACGCACGCTATTACAACGACACCGATGTGCAGCTCTGCTGGGTGCCGGAACGGGTCTTCTGGGACGGGTACGAGGAGCAGATCAAAGACGAAGGCTATGAGGGCGTGATGGTGGATACCGAATACGGGTACCGGTGGTATGTGGAGCCCGATACCTTCGGCGACGAATATGTCGCCACCGGGAAGGAGCATAAGCTCTATGCGCAAGAAAACGGGCTGAAGGTGCTCTTCATCCACAACCGCGGCAAGGGCTGGGCGCAGTACAACTGGCAGGACAAGATCCACGATAATACGGACGACGGGCTCAATATCGCGCTGCGCCAGCAGCTCGTCTCCCTCGCATCGGACCCAGATCAAGAGCAATATGTGCTCTATATGGACGACTGGGAGAAGACATGCGGCAATATCCCGCTCTGGGGCGGACCGGGCGTGACCTATACGTACGACAACTCCATCGGCTGGCTCGCGACGCACCCATGGGTCGAGGTGCGCTCGCCCGACGACCTCCTCAGCATCGAGGTGGAGGATACGGTGGACATCGACGACTGCTCCTATTTCTGGATCGCCAACGCCATGGGCCAGGCGGGGCAATACCCGACGGCGGTCAACGACGATCACAATCTCTACGACGCCTGGTACTTCGACCCGTACGACGATATCGCGAACACGCCGTACAACGAATGGGTCCCCGACGGCTGCTCGAAACCGCTGGGGCATTACCGCGACGAGCCGAGCGCGTCGATCATCGCAAAGACCTGGTCGCTCCTCTCCACCATCCCCGACGACTCGCCGCTCTATACTTTGGCCATGAAGGCGTTCTCCGCCATGCTCTATGAGACCGCATGGTTCGAGGAGCACCCAGAGGGCAACTTCGAGCTCGCGTACTGGCAAAAGGAGCAAGCCGCACATATCCGCACCTGCGATATCTATTATTACGCACAACAATGGCTCGATTCCGCAACGAAACCGCTCACGGTGGAGGCGCGCGACATCGACCAGGACGACGACGACGAGTATATCATCAGCAACGAGTATGTCTATGCCGTGTTCGAGGCGCGCGGCGGGAAGATGATCGCGCTCTTTACCAGCGACGGGCATCAGCTCGTGGGCAACCAGCCCGTAGGCTGGCTCGACGCGCGCGACGCGTATTCCGATGCCGTCACCGATACCACCACCAATACGCACTATAGCGGCGAATGGCTCGGCAACGCGGAGACCGCCGGCGCACGCTACCTCAAAGGGTCCAAGAGTTACACATTTGCCGATGCGGGGTCGGAGAACGAATTCTACGACGCGACGGTGGACACCGCGTCGAACACCATCAGCTTCAGCCATGGCGGGCTCACGAAGGAGATCGCGCTGACGGCCAATCGTGTCACCGCTTCTTACAACGCCACCGGCGACACCACCGTGCGCGTCTCGCTTGCGCCCGACCTCGATCGTCTCCTCGTCGAAGGCCAATCCAACCTCGCGCATACCGGGTCGCGATCGGGGCCGATGTACGGGCTGGAGCATACCGAAAGCGAGGTCGAGTGTCGTATCGGTCTCGCGGACGCCGTCTATTCCAAAGAGGCGCGGAATGTCGCCATCGAGTATATCGAAGTCGTCGGTAGCGGACGGTTCACGCTCCCGCTGGAGGTCGTCTGGCCCGATATGCCGGTGGGGAACAACACCGCGCCGACGACGACGCTTCTCGCGCCCGCGAACGGGTCA
>CAZSUE010000604.1:0-3593 GCA_964609045.1 uncultured archaeon
CGCCGAAGTCCTCCACCTCACCCCACTCGTCCTCGAGATCTACATCCATGTCCATATCCATGTCCATGTCCAAGTCGGTGCCCAGCTCCTCGTCGCCGAACCCGAACTCGTCTTCAGCGTCGAAACCCTCGACATCGTCGTACGGCTCAGCCTCCATATCGCTCTCGATCTCACTCTCGAGCGCGGGTTCGACATCGCTCTCGGTATCGAAGCGTTCGTCCTCCGTCTCGCCGCCGGCGTACTCTTCCCATTGGTCTTCTACTCCAGTAGCCTCGGCTATCTCCGCCTCCGTGTCGCCCTCACCGATATCGAAGAGCTCGTCCACATCCATCTCCTCCTCCTCCTCCTCGAGCGCTTCGTCCGCGAACGGCGCTTCAAAGCCAAACCCCTCATCTTCGAACGCCTCTTCTTCGAGCTCCTCGCCAGGGCCGTAGCCGACACCGACCTCCGCCTCCTCCGGATACGGCGTGGTCTGCATATCCTCGACGCGCACCGGCGGATACGGCTCCGCAGAGGGGCCGCCCTTGCGGATCACGAGGAGGAGGACGAGGACGATCACGACGACCACGACGACCACGAGGATGATCGCCCAGAGCGGGAACCCGTCGCCGTCTTCCACACCGTCGCCCTCTTCGCTGATCGTGGGCACCACCGATCCCGCATGCTCCGGCGTATTCGGCGTCGTGTCACCCACCGTGGCGTTGGTCGCAGCATCGCTGGCGGTGAAATAGAACGCGTACTCGTTCCCGGTGGGAAGTTGTGCCGTGGTCTCGTAGAATGCGCCGGTGGCGATGTCGCCGGAGACCTTCTCCAGCGTGAGCGGTTGCCCGTCCACCACCACTTCGATGGTTGCGGGTGCGTCGCCGTCGGCGTCGGTGTACTTCACACGGAAGGTGACCGTGCCGTCGTCGTTGACGATAGCCTCGCCGTTCGTCAGCACCGGCGGCGTGTTCCCGTCGATAATTGTAAGCTCGAAGCTCTTCCGCGCCTCCTTCACGCCGCCGGTAATGTTCGTGTCGCTCACCACCACCGTCACCGTATAGGTCCCGGTCTGTGCCTCGGTGGGTGTGAAGCTGATGACACCGCTGGAGGAGATGCTGAGGAAGGATGCGTCGCCCTCCAGCGCGTACGAGAGCGCGTCGCCGTCCGGGTCATTCGCCGCCACATCCAGCGTGAACGCCTCGCCCACCGTCGCGGTCTGGGCACCGACGGCGTCGATCACCGGTGCGCGGTTGCGCGAAACGATCTCGAAGATGACACTGGCGGTGGTGGCGTCGGTCCCGTCCGAGACACGGATCTCGACCGTATGCGTCCCGATCATATCCGCTGTCGGCGTGAACGCGATCGTACCGCTCGATGCGTCGATACTGAAGAAGGAGCTGTTCGTGGTGAAGACGAACGAATCGTTCTCCGCATCGCGTGCGCTGATCGTCAGCTCGTACGCCTCACCCACCAAGAGCGTCTGCTTCAAAAGATCGGTGAGTATCTCCGGCGCCGTATTCGTCTCGAACGAGACCGAGACGGTGATGCGCGCCGTGCCGGTGTTGCCCGCCGCGTCCATTGCGCGGACGACGATAGTATGCGCACCGGCGTCGTAATCGGTCCAGCTATAGCGATAGCGCCCCCCCGACAGGGCCGTGGTCTCCCACGAACCGTCGTCGATGCGCACCTCCATGCCGGTCACGCCGACATTGTCCGTGGCATGCGCCTCGATGGTCGTCTCATCGGACCGTATCAGCTCGCCCGCGGGCGGCGCGTCGATGAACGCCACCGGCTTCACCGTATCCTCGCCGGTGGGATCGTAGCTCACCGTCACGCTTAGCTCCGCGTCGTTGCCCGCATCGTCGTACGCGACCACGGTGAGGGTATGCTCGCCCGCATCGTAGCCGCCCCACTGGTACTGCCACTGCTGCACGCTGGCGTTCCAGCTCATGGCCACGGCGTCCGCGCCGTCGACAACGATCTCGACCAGTGTGATCCCGACATTGTCGGTACCGCGCACGGCGACGGTGTAGTGTTCGGTGACGAGCGTCTCGCCCTCCGACGGTGCGTCGAAGTAAAGGCTCGGTGGCTCGGTGTCCACCACCGCGGTCTCGTAGCGTACCGTCTTTTCCACCACGCGTTGGTTGCCCGCGGCGTCCTCGGCGACGATACGGAGCGTGTGCTCGCCCTCGTCGTACCCGCTCCAGCGATAGACCCACCGCTGCTGCGTCCCGTTCCAGCTCATAGGCACCGCGGTGCCGCCGTCGATGGCGATCTTGACCGATGTGACACCGATGTTGTCGGTGGCACGTACAAGAATACTGTAGGCTGCGGTGCTGATCGTCTCGCCGCTGCCGGGCCGTTCGAGGTTGACCACCGGCTTGAGCGTATCGTTCTCGCCGATGACATAGCGCACCCGCACCTGCGCGATCTTGCGGTTGCCCGCTGCGTCGGAGGCACGGACCTTGAGCGTGTGGTTGCCCTCGGCGATATCGGTCCAATCGTACTGCCAGAGCTGCTCGTACGAGTTCCAGCTCATCGCCGCCCATGCACCCTCGTCGATCGATATCTCCACGCCGGTCACATCGACATTGTCCGTGGCGCTCGCCTTCACACTGTACTCGTCGCCGTGGAGCGTCTCGGCCGGTTTCGGCCAGAGGATCGATACCGTCGGCGCGATAACATCCATCCCTTCGGGCTGGTGGACGACACTGGCCCGTGTGACCTGCTCGTTGCCCGCCGCGTCCCTCGCACGCACGCGGAGCGTGTGGTTGCCGAGCTCGTAGCCTTCCCAGTGATATTTCCAGACCTCCTCGTACGAGTCCCATGTCATGGCGGTCCAGTTCCCGCCGTCGATCTGGATGGCGACCCCAGCGACCTCGCTATTGTCGCTGGCTGTCGCCTTCACCCAGTACTCGGTGCCGGTGATCACTTCACCGGGCTGCGGCCAGAGGATGGTGACCGTCGGCGCGGTAAGATCGATGTCGCCGAGGTTACAAAAGACGTCGATGGTGCGGATAGTGGGGTTGCCGCCGAAATCGGTGACGCGCACCATGATCGTGTACGCGCCGCTGGTATAGTTCGACCAGTGGTATTGGTACACCTGTTCGTAGCTGTTCCATTCCATATCGAGCCATTCGGCGCTACGGTCGCGGTTTCGGGTCTCACCATGGCGCGTGTCGTTGCCCGCGGGGGTGATTTGTACCTGCGCGTTGACGATCTCGCCGTTGTCCTGCGCAGAGATCTTGATGAGGTAGTTATCCGCGGTGATCGTCTCGCCCGGCTGCGGCCAGTCGATGGTGACCGTGGGCGGTGTGACATCGTCGCCCGCACCTGCGCTGACCGTCATTGTCTTCGTGCCCTGGTTGCCCGCGGCATCATAGGCGCGGACGGTGAGCGTATGGTTGCCAAAGGTGATATTCTCCCAGCGATACTGGTAGAGACCGGTATAGCCGTCCCAGGCCATGCTGCGCCATTCGCCGGATCCGATCTTGACCGACATGGCGGTGACGCCGACATTGTCCTCGCCGTGCGCCTTGACGATATATTCGGTGGTGGTGATCTGTTCGCCGGGCTGCGCGATATCGTCGGCGGCCGCTCCGCCTCCTACG
>CAZSUE010000605.1:0-3592 GCA_964609045.1 uncultured archaeon
AGAAGTTTGGGGAGCGTGCCGTTTTGCGCAGCAAAACGTGGCCGATCTGCGAACACTGTGACATGCTCGAACGCCCTCCAGAAAGTCTGACAAACCGTCGGGATTCTCGCATGTACCATTATGAAATGAGATGTAACGGCGACCCGTGCCGCGCGGACGCAGCGACACCGGGGTGTAAGATCCCGCGGGCCACATCACGGCACGGCGGCATGGCACAACTTTATAAGTGAGTGGCCATTGCCTATATTGACCCCGTATCCGTATTTCAATCTCGATCCTTGTTCCTCTTTCCTCTCTTCCGAACATTATCTCCCCATCCATCTACTCATCCATCTAAATCCGTGATCCACATGGCCCCGAGCGTAACTGAACAGTACCGCAGTGAACGGCGCCGTCTCGCGCAACTCTGGGACGCGTACGAGACGCAAGTGGAGGACCTCGATGGGACACTGCGTCGGCTCGACGCGCTCATGGACCGGCTCGACGCGCTCGAGAGCGTGAGCCGCGATCTTCGTGCCGTTATCGACCGTCGTGAACAGCGGCTCGACGCGCTCGAAGAGGCGATCGAGGAGGCCGAAGATACCAAGCACTCGTTGCGCGATACCATTACGCGGCGGGAAGAGACCGTTGAAGACAGGAAACGGCGGTTCGCGAAACTGTTCATCTTCGCCCAGGAACTCGCCGAAGACCTCACTACAACACAGAAGGAGCTCCTCCCGCGGGACCAATGGTTCACGATGGCAGCGTCGCGGTTGCGACGGGCAAGCGCCGTCGCACGGACGCAAGAGCCCTATGTGGAGCGCTATATCACCGACGCGCGGCAGCCGCTCGCAAACTCAGAAACCGACACCGAAGTGGGAAATGCGATCGATGCCGAGACCGCCACGGTGCAGGAAGAAAGCGTACCACCCGAGGGTGAGGCGGTTGCACCCGGCACGGCGTTCGAGCCAGCACCGGCGATGACCGCGACCGAGGAGGCGATCGCGGCCGGTGACGCGCTGGCCGATACCGCCGATACTGCCAAAACTGCCGGCACCGCGGATACCGATCTGAGCGCGGTCTTCGAGTTCGATGAAGAGCACGAAGGGAGCAGCGCCGAGCGCGGGGCTGCATTGGAAGCCGGGCCCGAACGCGCAGCACCAGCGCCGACACTCGCTGCACTCGCTGCACTCGACATCGAGCTGCCTCTCACCGATAAGGAGGTCCGCGCGTTGGGCGCAGCAGGTGTCCACACCCTCGACGACCTCATCAGGAAAGCGCTTGCCGACCCTGTGGGAAGAGGCGAAGCGGCGCTCACCACCACCCGCCTCTTGACCGTCCGCGACGCGCTCATCGATGCGCACGCAGAGGGAGAGCTGCGGTTGCCGTTCCAGTTCATCACCCATCGCAAAAAGCTCGAGGCGGGCGGCGGCGGCGCGGGCGCGCCGGTCCTTTTCGTCACTACCGCCAATGGAGCCTGGACACCGCTATTGGGCGCGTCGGACGCCGAACGCGAACCGCAACGGGCAGAGCTCGTCTATAACCCGTTCTTCGTCCACCCTGCATTCTACGACCCGCAGATCCGCACCGCGCTCCTCGATGCGGTCCGCAGCGCTTTTATCGAACGGCTCGGGCACGATGCGGACGAAGAGGGGATCGTGATCGTTCACCTCAGACCATTGGCGCAGCCGGTCGACACGCCCACCGTCATGGGCGTGGACCATTCGGTCTTCCTCGACCGGCCCGTGTGGGAGACATACACTCGTTTGGCACAGCCCGGCGCCGTGGCGCTCTCGCCGGACCCGTTGCTGGAGCGGTTGGAGGTGGCGCTGAGCGAGAAGGAAGAGTGCGAGATCACCGTCGATCGCGAAGCGTTCGTCGACGACCCGATCACATGGTATATCATCCTCGCCGCCAGCGCGGCGCTGCGAGCAGAGGGGCGCTCAGGACCGCTGGCGCTCTTCGATCTGATGGTCAATGCCACGTTCGTCGAACAGTTCAGGGACCGACTCATCGACATCGCGTGCAATTATCCGGTCGAGACAATAGAATTCTAACCCGGCCAGCTACAGAGATAGAGACAGAGACGAAAACAGAGTGCCATGGAGCAATGATCCGAGAAGCGGCGGACATGCCGATGCATACTTCCCAGCTTCTATCAGCAGATGTCGAGGGCTGACGCAGGTCTATAAATGCTGGCCAGACCGCTCGCCCTGATCTCAGGATCTACTTCGGAGGTACCGTTCTTCGTAAGTATCTGATATATCTACAATTAATCATCTACATAGATTGTTTTATGTATCTTGTGTGCATGTGCGCGAGGCGACGTGCGGCTAGACGCCCTCGATCTCGCCGAGCGTCACTTGCTTCGCCTGGGGGAGGTACTTCCGCAGCTCGAATTGCTCGACGAGGATCGTGATCAGTACCTCCTCGAACTCGCGATCGAACCGCTCCTGCAGCCGATAGCACTTACTCCCGCTCTTGACCGGTATGCCTGCGCGTTTCACCGCGGCCATCGCATGCTCACGCTCTTTGCCCGTCACCGGCCTCGCATTGATCCGGCCGGTGAACCCGCACCGATCCAGCTCCTCGTCGAACACCGGGCGCTGGAAGAGCCGCTGGAGGACATAGATCGTGATCAGTACCTGCGTATCGGTATCGACCTCGAACTGTTGCGTCTGCTCCCCGACGATGGAGTAGATCGTCGCAATCGCCTGTTTGCACGGCGAATAGACCTTCGCGGGTGGGATCTCCATCACCTTGACCTTCCCGAAATCCTCCAGCGCACGGAGGTATCCGGTCAATATGAGCTTGTTCACCTTCCGCCCCTCACCTTTGAGCGTGCGCGCCAGCCCGCTGATCGACCGCTGCTGCTCGTCGAGGAGGCGTATGATCGTATCGTAGAGCGGTTCGTGTTCGTGTGAGGGTTGGCCAGACCGCGATGTGATATGCTGCTGCACCATCGGCGGAAGAATCATGCTCCGAGTAGATAAGCGGTTTGGTAAACAACTCGATACACAACCACTGACTCGAGCATAATAAGACTGCGTACACGATCCGGTCGGTTAGTTACCCGATCAGAGTTCGGAGCGTACTTCGAGCCGGACGGAAAAAAGGCTTTATTCGAGCATCTCGTTGCGTTTCTGCTGTTTTTTCACAACCGCATTCATCTTTTTTGAAGAGCAATAGGTATGGTGTATACGCAATGGCGACCGAAGAGGCATTTCATTCCGAGAAAGCGAACTATCATTCACACTACCGAGCCCGCGCAGAGGACGAGTCCACCGAGCTCTCGCTCTTCGTGCGCACCTCCGACGAGGAGATCAAGAAATGGGATAGTAAAAAGATATACGAGGCGCTGACGCGCGAGACGTCGATCAGCTCGGATGCGGCCACCATCGTCGCATGCGAAGTGGAGAAGCTCATCGAGTCGCTCGATGTCGAATTCCTCACCACGCCGCTGATCCGCGAGCTGACCAATGCGAAGCTCGTGGAGTACGGTCTCGAACGGATACGGAAACAGCACACGCGGCTCGGTGTGCCGCTCTACGATGCGCGGCGGATCATTATCAATCCGAATAAAGAGAACGCGAATGTTCCGCATGGCCCGGAG
>CAZSUE010000606.1:0-3585 GCA_964609045.1 uncultured archaeon
AAATCTAGAAGGACTAGCCGGATCGCGCGCGTCGTTCCCGACCTGGGTCAGCAGATCGCGCGTGCTGACGCAAGCCTAGAAGCGCTGGCCAAGCCGCCCTCCGCTCCCGACCTGGGTCAGCAGATCATCCCCGCTGAAGCTGGTCTAGAAGTACTGGCCAAGCCGCCCTCCGCTCCCGACGTGGCTCAGCAGATCGCGCGTGCTGAAGCTGGTCTAGAAGCGCTGGCCAAGCCGCCCTCCGCTCCCGACTTGGCTCAGCAGATCGTACGCGCTGAGGCAGGTCTAGAAGAACGCATGCGCTCCGCGGCCCTCCGCCCCCACTCGCAATGCCCGCGATCATCACGCACACGATGATGTGCTCATGCCCGACGATCGTCACCGCAACCGCTCAAACCAGCTCACGCACCTGCGCTCGCACCTGCGCTCGCGCCCCCTCGGTGGGGCCGCGGCGGTAGACATCCGCGATGACGCCGGCGACCCGCTCCATCATCGTCCGTCCGTACCCGCGATGCGTGACCTCGGCCACGCCGAGCCGGCCGGCGGTATCGATGAAGATACCCACCGTTTCCAGCGCGCGACAGAACCGCTCGGCGCGAGCGGGCGTAAGATCGAGGAAGAGCTGGTGCGAGGCGGTGTAGCCACGCGCGGCGAACCGTACCGGCACGCCCGCCTCGTCGAGGGCGCGGGCGAGCGTTCGCGCGTTGCGGATGACACGCTCGGCGTAGTTCGTATCGTCGCGCAGCTCTTCGAGCGCCACGCCCAGCGCGGCGACACGGTTCACATGCACATTGTCCACGAGCCCGATACCCGATGCGATATCCAGCGCGAGATAGTCACGCAGCGCGGCCGCATAGCGCTTCGAGTTCGTCAGCACCAGCCCACCCTGCGGACCGTAGCAACTCTTGTGCGTGCTCCCGATGAGGATGTCCGCGCCATCCGCCAGCGGGTGCTGGAACGCGCCTTGCGCGATCAACCCCAGCACCTGCGACCCGTCGTAGACGAGAATGTGAGATGTTCCGCTCTCGTCGATGATGGCGCGGAGCGCGGCGATGGGGAGCGGGAACGGGATGAACGACGCGGCGAGGAGCGTCAGCGGGATATCGTGCGCGGAAAGGAGCGCTGGCACCGCCGCTAGATCGATGGTGAAGCAGGCGGGGTCCACCGGGATCGGGGCGCGGTGACGATCGCCTCCTCCACGCCGAAAAGCTCGCACGCGAGCCGTTTTGTCCTCTGGATGAGCTCACGCGCCACCGCCGAGCCGCCGTACCAGCTGGTATGATACCGACCAGCGAGGTCGCTGGCCAATGCAGCGTCCACAGCGGGCGAAAGCATGTTCTCGGACGCGATGAGGTTGACCCCCTCCATGCGCAGCCGATCGTGCTTCTCGACCAGCGCGAGGATCTCGGAGCCAGCGTGGCTCTCGGACGGTGACGGTGACGGTGGTGGCGGCGACGGCGGCGGAGACGGAGACATATGGATCACATGGGAGGATGGGTCTGCTCTGGATAGTGAAAGCGATGGAGCGTGGGACCACCGAACCAAACGATGGTACGGTCCCAAGAGCACGAAGCAATGGAATAAGAGTAGGTTCATAATACTATTACTATTTATCATTCAATGATCCAGCTGCATGGCGACATCGTCGATCGTTGCAGATTGCCACACGCTCGAACTTCGTGTCGACACCCCCTCCCTCGGATGTGCCACTCACATAGCAAGCGGTGGGGACCGTTCCAGTTTAACCGCTGGACGCACGACGCTTGCTTCACCGACCAAACGGTTAATGCTTTATGCCGCGCGCCCCTTCACCTACGGTGATAGCTATGGTCCGACATTTCCTCTCCATCGCGGACGCCGAGGAGCACCTCGTCCCCCTCCTCGATCTTGCAGCGCAATTGAAACAGAAACTGGCCGACGGCGAGCGTTACACTCCGCTGACAGATAAGAGCCTCGCGATGATCTTCGAGAGGCCGAGCACGCGCACCCGCATCTCGTTCGAGACCGGCATGACGCAGCTCGGCGGTCACGCGCTCTATCTCTCGCCGAAAGACCTCCAGCTCGGGCGTGGTGAGACGATCGCGGACACCGCACGGACCGTCTCACGGTTCGTCGATATCATCATGTACCGCGCGTTCGAGAACACGATGATGACGGAGCTTGCCGCGCACTCGCGCGTGCCGGTGATCAACGCGCTCGACGACCTCGAGCACCCCTGCCAGATCATGGCCGACCTCCTCACCATGCGCGAGCACAAGCCCTCCTTCCCCGATATCACGCTCGCCTATATCGGCGACGGGAATAATGTCTGCAACTCGCTCCTCCTCGGCGCCGCACTCGCCGGCGTCGATCTCACGATCGGGTGCCCACGCGGGTACGATCCGGATACGAGTTGCTATATCCGTGCACAGCGTTATGCCGAAAAGAGCGGTGCGACGATCGAGCTCGTCCACGACGCCGTTGCGGCGGTGGAGGGCGCCGATGTCGTCTACACCGATGTCTGGGTCTCCATGGGCGACGAGGAAGAGCGCGCACGACGGCTGCGCCAGTTTGCTCCGTACCAGCTCGACCACGACCTGCTCGCGCATGCATGCGACGACGCCTCCGTCATGCACTGCCTCCCCGCGCACCGCGGCGAGGAGATCACCGACGCGGTGATCGACGGCACTCAGTCGGTGGTGTTCGACCAGGCCGAGAACCGGCTCCATGCGCAAAAAGCGATCATGAGCTGGCTCATCGAGGGCGACGCGGTCCTCGAATAAGTCCCAGTACCGGGATCGCGAGGTTTTCCGGACAAGACTGGCCAGGAGGCACCGAAACGCGCAGATGGATGGAGAAAACTATATGTGCCATGATGGCTTTTTTTCTCACACCGTGGCGCGGTGATCGTTCTATTGGGCGTATGAGGTACCGAGATGACAGAACTATCGGGGAGCGAAGTTCTCACAGAGTTCGAGAAGGTCCTCATCGACAATCTCGGTGAGGTGGGGAAATTCCTTCTCGAGCAGCAATTGGAGGAATGCAACCTCTCCCGCGAACAGTTCACCGTCGCCGATGTGGATCGGCTGATCGCAAATATCAAATCCGA
This sequence comes from uncultured archaeon, assembly GCA_964609045.1. Classification (GTDB taxonomy): domain Archaea; phylum Thermoplasmatota; class Penumbrarchaeia; order CAZSUE01; family CAZSUE01; genus CAZSUE01. The sequence goes on from CAZSUE010000606.1 coordinate 3,086, forward strand.
GTTCTCACGTGTGATCGGGTACGGTGTCGAGAAGCTCGAACTCGACCTCCGTCGTACGCTCCGAGGTGAAGTATATGTTTAGAGATTCCATCGACGGATTGAACAATGTTTTCGAAACTGATGTTTATCAAGGCGCCGTCATACTCGTGACCGGGCCGCCGGGGAGCCTGAAATCCGGTTTCTGCTACAGTATCCTCTCGAAATATCTCGAACAATGCAACGAGTTCGGGATGTATATGACGCTGGAGGAGACCACCGAGAGCCATCTGCGCAATATGACCAGCCTCGGGATCGATATCCCGGACAACCTCCTCATATCCGATTACAGCGATATCCGCAAACGGTTCGAGACCGACGAGGAGCATCCGGACTTCATCAAGATGATCGAGGGGGTGATCAAGTTCTTCAAAAATAAGGAGAAGGACAAGTTCACCTGTTTCGGGCTCGACTCGCTGGGCGCGCTCTACTCGCTCACCGACGCACAGGAGATGCTCCGGGCG
>CAZSUE010000607.1:0-3574 GCA_964609045.1 uncultured archaeon
GATCGCGAACCTTTTCGACGGCGCGCTCCCGGATACCCAGCAACTTGCGATCACACGTGCGGTCACCGTTGCGGTGGACGATTCGGACCGATTCCTTCAGCGGTATGCGATCCTCGGGATGGATGAGAACGGCAATTACCATCCGGTCCGGAACCTGACGGTCGTCGGGCTCTCCACCGTGGACGACCCGTCCCCGGACGCATACTATCTCTCCGCGCCGGACGGGGTCTCGCTCAAGGCGAGGTCCGCAAGCACGATAGACCTTCGGTCCAAGGGTCAAGAATGGTATCTCAACCGTCTCAAATGGACGAAGCCAGACATCCCGAACCTGTCGCATTACGAGGTCTATACCACGACGAAAAGCATCGGTAACGATAAGAAGAAGATGAAAGACCTGTTGGCCGGTAGCTATCCGGACAGCACGATTTACACCATCGACGCCGGATGTGACGGTGTGATCGATAATGTCACCGCGGCGGGACGCATCGGCGCCGGGGCGGGGGCGCAGATGGCGGCGATGATGGCGGGCGCGGCGCGTTCGCCCCCGTCACGGGGAGCACCGCCAATGCCGCGGCATGGACCGCAAGACCACGGTCGCGATCGCAGACGACCACGGCGTGGACCGCCGACACCGGGGATGGAAAAACGCGGGATGCCGCGGCCTACGATGCCCCGACCGGGGATGCCACGGCCCGGTGCCGCTGGTAGCACCGGTCCGGCGCGGGCTTCCAGCAGTGGCGGTGATACCGTCTATTACGGCGTGCTGGCTGTCGATACGGACGGCGTGAAGTATGAGATCGACTGGGAGTTTCTCGAGCCCCTGTTCGATCACACTCTCACCATGGGATTTTTCCAAGAGGAGAGTGGTGACGAGTCGCTCGAGGCGATCGCAAGCCAGATACTCGAGAAGGCGCGAATGTACACCGGCGACCAGCATATCGAGAGCGACACGCCTATCGAACAGGCCGAGCGCGTGTTCACCATCCTTCCCGACCACCCCGCGACGCTGAAGTTCATCGACGAGGTCGAGCAGTTACGAGAAACGAAACGCGGTCGCGACCGTCAGCAAAATATCGACGAAGCGTTGCGCCTGGCCGAATCGAATTACACTGACGGGAGCTGGCATCGTGTGATCGAATACTGCGAGCGTGCACTCACGCTCGACCCGGGCCATGAACGGGCGACCCAGCTGCTTGCACAGGCACAGGCGAAGAGCGAGCAGAAGGACCGCTATCTCTCGTTGAAGAAGGAAGCAACGACCGCGATATCGAAGGGCGATTACCAATTGGCGTTGGAGAACTATCGTGCGGGCTTGGAGTTACTCCCCGACGACGAAGCAATGAAGGAGGGCTTCCAGCGTGCGCAACGCCTCATCCAATATAAAGCCGACCTCGAGGACGCGGGTGATGATATCGACAAACTGCTCGAGCTGGGCGCGAGGTATGAAACGATCGATAAGTACCTCGCCTACGATATCTATGAGCGGGCGTATCAGACCGACAATAGGAATATCGCGGCGTTCGCGAAGTTCATGGACCTCAAACTCCTAAAGAACGAGGCGAATGATGTACTGGGCATCCTCGAAGAACGGTATCGGGAGGATCGCGCGTTCTTTGCCTATACCGGCCGTTCCGACGAGGCGTTTCGTGCGGCGATCGATCGGGCCAACGATCTTTTCGACCACTGGAACGAGCTCGCTCGGCGTCATCGTGAGGCGGAAAGGAAGGCTTCGGACTATAATTTCAAGATGCTCGATATCATCCATGAGGATTCGAATTACAACGACGATCCCGCACTGAAGGCCGAATACGACCGATGCTACAGGCTTCGGAACAGGGAGAAGGACAACGAGCTCGTACTCGAGAAAGAGAAAACAAGGACCTGGGAGCGGCTGAACGAGCAGTTGAGGAAGTTATATCGATAGGATAGGATAGGATTGGGTCGGATAGGATAGCGTGGGACAAGGTAGGATATGATAGGATGGAATGGGATAGAATAGGGCAGAACAGGGCGGCATAGGAGCGATCACATTACATATCGACCCCCTCTTGCCGCTGCATTCAGACCTCGAGGGGCTGCGCGCAGCAGTGTGGAGCTCTGATCGCGTGTCGACCGCAGCGTTCTGAACGACCAGAAACGATAGATGAGTTTCGGGCGCCATGGGACCCTGCGCAACCGCTCGACTCCACCTTCTGTACCGAACGGATATGAGCGCGGGCACTGTCGACATGACATGAGAGATCATTTATATTATACTACACCCACCGCATAGCATGAGTGACGCGAAACAAACCCAATGGAGAGGTATGCATGCCATTTACCACGCTCTTTCTCGCCCATGTTCCCGACGCGGACGCCAAGACGCATCGTTGTGTGATCGAAACGCCGCACTTATACAAGCTCATCGTGGTCCTGGTCAAGAGCCAGGAGGAGGCGCTCAAAGTGTCTCGCAACGCGGTAAGGGAGGAAGGCGTGCAGTCGATCCTCCTCTGTCCGGGGTTCACGCATGGCGACATCGCCGAGCTCTCCCATGCGGTCGGTGAGGATGTGAGCCTCTGCGTCGCACGCGGCGACGGCCCAAGCAACGCCATCGCGCTCGATGCGATGCGGAACGCGGGATGGTTCGAACGCAGCGATTGAGGGGAGAGGTCCGGAGGTTACGGGTGCGCCCAATCGCGGTCCCCTGCCGGGCTGTTCGTAACGTATATATCATCGCCGGTTTACGCCGGTATTTAGTTTTTGCCCGCAACACTTAAACAATTGAACCGCGACCACCTCATACCCGTGAGTGATCGTAGCGCCCGCCAAGAGAGGTGCGAGAGTGGATACGAAATATCGGCTTCCACGCTTCATGAGGATTTTCTATACCGTTGTAGGGGTGGAGTCCATTGCGGTGGGGGTAAAATTCCTCGTCGTCCAATATTCTATTCTACGATCGGAACCGATGAATTCGGACTTCGTTTCATCGCTGCTCGGTTATTTTTTCACTGCTCTTGGAAGAGGAATCGGGGTGATCATTCTCGGCTATCTCTCTTACAGGCCACGATGGGAACGGGCTCGCCTAAATAGGTATTAGCTGAAACAATGACTTTTTTAACTCATAGTAGATAGCTTTTACTTAATGATATTTGAAAAATATGAGAAGGAGGTAGAGGGGAGCCAACGATCCGTCGCTGCGATGTAATTATTTGGGCCCTGACGCGCCAGCGGAGAGTAGGGTTGGTCTATTGAGGAATCTGCCAGCGGTGCTATGTGACCGCGACCGTGCGGTGAAGTCCCTTACGGTAAACCGATACGGGGGTCGAGGCGAGTTGAAGCTGGCCCCGGCAGACGAGCGGTTCGAAAAGCTCGTGCACGCACTGCGTGCGCTGGACGTGACGGTCACGCTCGCCATCGAGGTCGAGTCGAGGTCGAAGCGGTTAATGACGGCGACAACCACACGCACGAACTGGAGGAGTACAAACGGTTCATCCTGGACCAGACGGTGTTGTACGATCACACGACGGATCGTATATGGCAGTTCGATTTCAAGAAGACGGTTTTCCCTTGGCTAAAGGACGCCCGTCCCCCCGTT
>CAZSUE010000608.1:0-3574 GCA_964609045.1 uncultured archaeon
CGATCGTGCGGGCTGACGCAGGTTTAGAAGTGCTGGCCGGATCGCGCGCAGTTCCCAACTTGACTCAGCAGAGTGTGCGTCTCGGCACCAGACCTAACCGCTTGTATTGTATGCTGACGCCGACCATCGATCGGCGCCCATTCCTTACAGCGCTGGCCGTTTTAACACCCACTCGTTATGTTTCGCGCTGCCGTGGAACGAAGCGGAACGTGGCGCGTCCGCATGAAAAAACCCGAGCAAGTGCGCTTTTGCGCCGGGATGGTTTCTCATACTGCCTGGCCGTCGCGTTCGCGTGCGGGAAGAAGGTAATTGAAGCTCCCTCTTACGGTCGTGCAATTGATGCGCGGCTCACCAACCGCGATCGTTCACTCGCGCATCGAACTCCTCGTGCTTGAGGTCGCGCAATATCCGGCTCCGCTGTTTCAAAGCTGCCGTTTTCTCGTCGAGCCAGTGCGCCACGGCGATACGGAGCGCTTCGGCGATGGAATTGACCACGCCGGTCTGGACCATGGCGCGAAGGTCGGCGAGATCTTTTGACGGGATGTCTGCAACGACCCGTGTCGCGTATTTGGCACGTGTCTCGATGAACTCGTTGATCGCCGTGCGGATCGCGTCGGAGCGGTTCTGGAAGCGTCGCTCTTCGTGCACGATCTGGTCGAGATGGTCCACTGCGTCGCTCTCGATACGGATGGTTAGCCGTTCGAGTGTCGAGGTAGACATAGACGTAGATTTAGATGTAGATGTAGAATTAGAATTAGATGGAGACTTTGATCTCGATCCAGACCTCGATCCCGATCTCGATGATGCTCGGTCCTCTTCGTCGCGCATCGGGTCACTCTGCCATGGCTCTTGCTCTTCTGTTCTCTGTCGGTGTATTGGAAAACTCCGAGTGCGCTATCGTTCGCGCTCCTCGCACCCGTGGGTTCGTATCTCCCAGCGGTGCGCGTGGTCACCGATTTTAATAAAGGGGTGAGACGGGCTGGTCGAGTCATCAGCCCGCCTGGAAGCCCCGTGGTCTCGGTTGTGCTGGTTGTTTTGTGCCGTGCGTCCCATCCCCTCGGCGTAACGCAGAAGCAATCGCTTCCGTTTGCGCTTCCGGGTCATACTACGGTATTTGCGTATGACGATGTGAATGGAGGATCCCTCCATTATTGTGCTGATCTGATATTGATGTGCAGTGGATTCTATCGTCTCGTATCGTTGATCGCGGCTGGCAAGGTGGAGCGACACCACAATGGTTGCGCCTCCTCATCGGTCCGATCGTCGATCGGAGCGCATGAGAGCGGCCGCCTTCGATAGCGTGGGGTCGCAATAATCGCACGTTTCTGCCAAGAACAGAAATGGTAACTGATCGCCGGGATCGCAGGTGGGCCCCGTGCGCCCCAGCTCTCGCACCCGCTCCATCGCTGTGCGATCGCCGCTTTCGACACCGGTTAGACATCTCTTTGATCGAGTTCGATGCCGGACCGACATCGCTTCGATCGGACATAGATGTCGGGTTATTTAACCCTTCCTATCGGGCCGGTATTTGCACCGGTTGGACGCGATCATACATCGCGCGGTGGCCATGGGTGGCCGCGCGAAACGCCCGCCCCGTCTCTCCGCGCAGTGTCAGACCGGCGCCCCCAAGAGCGCCGCGGAGCGGCGATCGATCGGGAGCTTTTGCGTGAGCATGAGCGTGAGCATGAGCGTGCGAAACAATAAAAGAGCGTTCTGCTCAGCGGTGCTCGCGCAGAAAAAGTACGATACAATAGTTCAATGCGTTTGGGCCGGTCGGTCATTCTGCGAGCCAGATCGCCACGAAGAGCTCGTCCCACTGCGTGTCTTTCGCAAAGGCGATCTGTTCGTAGTTTGCGTTGTACTCGGTGTTCCGGTATGGGAGATAGATCGCCACACCGTGCGCGTCGGGGTGCTCGCCCTTGGAGGCGTCGGTCCCATGATGCTCGATAACGATCACGCGCTCCACCGCCTCCATCACCGCCGCCGCCTCGCCATCCACACCGAGGAGCGCACTCTCCGAGAGCCGCACGCAGAGATCGTAGAGGTCGTAATTCGTGTACGACGATATGCCGATGAAATCGAGCATGCCGGAGAACGATTCGGTATGCATCTCTTCCGGCGTCTCCGAGATGCCGACGGCGTTGATGAACGCCTCACGGAATAGCCGTCCACCAGGGCCGGTCACCTGCGCAAGTAGCGCCTCAGCCAGCGCGTCCACCGTATCGCCGAGCATGGCGAGATGGGTGAGGTTGAACACGGAGAGGGTATCGCTGGACTGGGTCTTTGGAATGGCGGGTGGCGCGCTCCAAGGCCCATAGGTATTGAACTCCTCGATCATGACGCGGGCGAACGCCTCCGGTGAAAGCGACGGATCCTCGACGAGCCTGCCGTAGACGCGATCGTAGACCCAGTTCCCCACGACGATGGTCCCGTCGTCATACATCTCGCCGCCGAAACTGTACGCCTCCGAGCCGACGTAATAATGCGCAAGATCGCTAATCTGGTACGCGAACTCCGCCATCCCCACGAGACACGCTTCCGTGGAGAGGATGTCGAGCTTACCGCCGATGATCGCGTCGATCTCCGTCAACGCGGTTTCGAGTTCGGGAAGGTCGAGATGGTCCTCACCGTTGGTATCGTCCCAACAGATACCGCGCCAGCCGCCGCCGTGGTCCGAGAGCTTGAGGTTGTAATGATGCGCGGGGTAATGCGTCGCACAATATCGCACGAAGCTGACCAGTGTGGCGGGATCGCCCACATTCACCTCGTCGGTCCAATTCGCGTTCACCTCGCTCAGCGGTATCTCGGTGGTATTGCCCTCTTCAACATAATGGACCTTCGTGTCGCCGTCGTGCTGCCGGTCGATGAGGACGACGAGGTGCACTCGGTCGGTCGACCCCACTTTCTTGAGACATTCGAGGTTGAAGAGGAACTGCTTGTATTCGCCGAGATTGTTGTCGCCGTCGAAATAGAACATCACGGTCCAGTCCGCCATCGGTCGCGGTCCCTCTTCGCCTGCTCCGGGCGGCGTTCGGACGGTGCGGTATGCAACGATCGCGCCGGCGAGAACGAGGATAGCGATAACGAGGACGGTAAGGATGCGTTTCGGGACCATGCTCAGATAATGGGCCTATCGCTTACTTAAATTCAATGCCCGCGTTGTCCCAAACGCGCGTGTGGCTCCCCTCACTTCTGCTCCGCGTCTCCGAGCTCGGCAGTGGTGGCGAATAGCTCGTATCGCGTATCGTTCAAAGTGGACCGGAACGGGCGCACGCTGGAGAGTTCCTCGAGATCGAGGTCGAGCGCCACCATCTCTTCTTCGAAATATTCCCCACAGATCTTGCGATCGCCACGCGGGCCCCAGGCCTGGCAGCCGCCCCAGAACACGAACGGTCCTTCCGTGCCCACGAGGTTGCTATAGAGCGCGAAGATCGTGTTCTCGATGGCGCGTGCGGGGAGCACGGTCTCGAAGTAGGTGCGCGTGGCCGACCAGGAGATCCAGATCGAGCCGTCGATGAAGCTCACGCCCACGGCCCTCGCGCGGATCCAGAAGAGCACCGGCTCGTGGACCCTG
>CAZSUE010000609.1:0-3572 GCA_964609045.1 uncultured archaeon
CTGTCCCCGACCACCGTCCCACCACCGTCCCACCACCGTCCCACCACCGTCCCACCACCGTCCCACGCATACCGAAAACGGACCTTGGACCCCGCGCAATACCTCTTATATCTTCTATTGCGAGCATTGCCCGGTGAAAAAATACTATAACCGTTCATGATCATAGGGGCGGTGGTCGTACGGCGCCGATCTGCCGGTCGGACCGTTCATTAACCTACATATCGATATTTTTTATAGAGGTGGAACCACACATGGCATTAGAAGCAGAGAGCGATGTTCGTACAGAACGCGAGCGCACCGGCGGCGAGATCGTCGTCGATTATCTGATCGCAGAAGGGGTCGAGTATGTGTTCGGCGTGCCGGGCCACGGCTCGCTGGGGCTCACCGACGCGTTCCTGAAGCGGAAGGATGAGATCACCGTGGTGCAGATGAAACAGGAGATGAGCGGCGTGCACATGGCCATCGGATATTATCGCGTCACGGGCAAGCCCTGCGCGGTGTTCACCTCGATCGGCCCCGGCGCGATCAATACCGCGATCGGACTGGCAGATGCATATGTCGATTCGATGCCCGTCCTCGTGCTCACCGGCGACACCCATGTCCACATGCGCGGTGTGGGCGTGCTCCAGGAGATCGAGCGGCATCGCGATAGCGATTTCCCGCGCATCCTCGAGCCGATCGTGAAGCGCTCGTTCCAGCCCGCAGCGGTTGAGCAGCTGCCGCGGATGATGCAGCGCGCGTTCAACTACATGCTCACCGGCCGGCGCGGGCCGGTACATATCGACCTCCCGATGGATGTGCAGTGCGATTCGGTCCGATGCGCGCTGCCCAAGCCCGTCTCGCACCGCGTCCGTTCCGAGCGCGTCATTCCCGATCCTACGATCGTCGAGGAGGCGGTGGAGATGATCGTTGAGGCACAGCGGCCCGTGATCGTCGCCGGTGGCGGCGTCATCACCTCCGACGCGACGGTGGAGCTTCGCCTCTTCGCCGAATTGATCGACGCAGCGGTGGTGGGCACGATGATGGGAAAGGACGCTTTTCCCAACGACCATCCGCTCTTCGGATGGGCGACCGGGTCGAAGGGGACGAGCTGTGGGGTGAAGCTGACGCGCGAGGCGGACCTCGTCATCGCGCTCGGCTGCCGGTTCGCAGACGAGACGACATGCTCGTACAAAAAAGGGGCGGCGTTCGATTTCCCGGACCAGAAATTGATCCATGTGGATATCGATCCCCACGAGATCGGGAAGAACTATCCCGCCGACGTGGGCATCCTCGGCGATGTGCGTGAGACGCTCGAGAAGTTCATCGGGCGATTGAACGCGCGCTGCGGGCTGAAGGAGGATCGCGATGCGTTCAAAAAGCCAGACTATCGCGCCACCATCGCCGAGTACAAAAATGAGTGGTTCGATCTCCTCGCGAAGCATCGTCGGCCGGAGCGTGAGCCGGTGATGATCAGCTGCCTCCTCGACGAGCTGCGTGCCGCGCTCCCGCGCGAAGCGGTGATCGTGACCTCGTCGGGGAACACGCAGGCGCAGATGCTGGAGGAGATCGCGTTCTACGAGCCGCACACCTGCCTCTCCGCCGGCGGGTTCTCCACCATGGGCTATACCGTCCCCGCAGCCATCGGTGCCAAGCTCGCCGACCCGGACCGCGTCGTCTGCGGGCTCGTCGGCGACGGCGATTTCATGATGACGATGCAGGAGCTCGCCACCGCCATGCAGCTCGATATCCCCGTCCTCGTCGTGCTCGCGAATAATATGGGCTGGATCGCGATCAAGGATCTGCAGCAGGATGTGTACGGCGAGGAGCGCGCCTACGCTACCGAATGGCTCGATGCGAACGGCGAGATCTATACGCCGGATTTCGCCACCATCGCCGGTGCGTTCGGGTGCCACACCGAACAGGTCTCGAAAGCGGGCGAGGTCAAGCCCGCCATCGAACGCGCGCTCGCCACCGGGAAGCCCGCCGTGGTGGAGGTCATCGTCGATCGGACCTTTGGCACCAGCGGCAGCCCGGCGTGGGGCTGGTGGGATGTGCCGGTGCCGACCTACCTCGAGGAGCGACGCGCGAAGTACGAAAAGGAGCGTGCGGGTGAAGACCTGTGAGTTCGTATGCAAAGAAGATCAAGGTCGGGTTCATCGGTGCCGGGCGCATCTCCTCGCTCAACGCGCTGGGCTATCTCGACAACCCGCACGCAGAACTCTATGCGGTCTGCGACAAGAGCAAGCGCACGGCACGCAAGCGGGCGAAGCAATGGCGCGTGCCGCGGGGACGCGTGTTCACCGATCATCGCGACCTCCTCGCGCTCGACGCGCTCGACGCCGTAGAGGTCCTCACACCGCATAGCTATCACTGCCAGCAGGTGATCGACGCATGTGCGGCGGGCAAGCATGTGAGCGTGCAAAAGGTGCCAGCCATGCGCATTTCGGAGTTCGACCGGATGGTCGACGCCGCACAGAAGGCGGGGGTCAAGCTCAAGATCTACGAGAACTTCCAGTTCCATCCACCGTATGTGCGGGCGCTGGAGATACTTCGCAGCGGCGCCATCGGCCGGCCCCTGGCGGTGAATGTTCGGATGTGGCAGGGGATCGACACGCTCTCGCAATGGAAGGTGCCGAAGAAGGCATGGCTCTGGCGTATCCAGGAGAAGAACAACTACAAATCGCCCACCCTCTTCGACGACGGCTACCACAAGCATAATATCGTTCACCTTTTCCTCGATCGTCCCATCGAGCGCGTGCAGACATGGGTGGGCGGCTATAAACTGTTCAAGATGGTGAACCTCGACTCGCCCGCCGTGGTGGTCTACAAGACCGGAGGGCACGAGTACGGGACCTTCAATGTCTCTATGGCACCGACGCTCCCCATGCAATCCGATTATTACGCCTGCGAGGAATCGGTGGAGATCCAGGCCGAGAAGGGGCTGATGTGGATCAATGGGTGTACCGGGAACATGTTCTGCCAGAACGGGTGCGTCCAGGGGCCCGGCCGCGCCGGTGTGCACTGGATCGATGAGGACGGTGTGTTCGAGCACGATTGTTCCATGCCGACGAACTGGAAACATTCGTTCATCAACTGTACGCAGGACTTCATCGACGCGATCCGCGAGGACCGTGAACCGTATCGCTCCGGCGCAGCGGCGCGCGAGGTGCTGCAGATCACGCTGGCGCTCATCGCATCATGGCGCCGAAACGGGCAAGATGTCGCCGTGGCGTCGATCACCGACGGCGTCCCGGACGCTTAATGCTTAACACTTAGCGCCAACGCCTAAATCCGAACACTTAGCACTAACACCAACACCCAACTCTTAAATTTTAGCTCCTAACATCCTACCGCATGCCGCCGTCCTCCCCTACTCGTCACGAGCTTCGCTTTGCTGCCTTCTCTTTTTAGCTCGTCCCCCTCATAGCTATGGCCCGGCCAGTGTGTTCATCGGAGGGCCGCGGGAGTTCGCAGGGTCTTCGGCGGCGCCCCATATATCGCATGCATACGCTCGCGCTTCAAAAGGCTTCAAAAGATACATAATGCACAAGTTTGTTGGACGGGACATGAGCGAAGAGGAGCCGAGCATC
>CAZSUE010000610.1:0-3564 GCA_964609045.1 uncultured archaeon
GTATGTATGTATGTATGTATGTATGTATGTATGTATGTATGTATGTATGTATGTACTTATAGGTGCGCTTTAACGAGCTCCGCGGCTCGATACCGCGCGAGCGCCGCCTCGTACTCCTCGCACCAACGCTCCGTTTCGCCCATCCTACGCAGCCGGCGGAGGAGAATAAAGAGCGTCACCTCCGGGTTAGATTCGTCGAGGTTCGCGATAAAATACCGGCAGCCTTCCCGCTCGTCACCCAGTGCGTGATAGCATTCGAACGCGAACTCGACGAGCCAGCGCTTTCGTTTTTTGTACTGATATTCGGTGATGCACGCGGTATCTGAGCCGGAGGCGACACGGAGTATAGAGGGTATCTCACCTTTGAGCTTCTCGGAGCGGGCGATGGCCGTCCGCTTCATTGCATCGGTTTCTAAGAACGGGAGGATCATCGCGATCAGATCAACGCTCAATGTCTCTAAATCCAACTCGCTCTTGACCAGCATAGTGATGGCGTATTCGATGAACGCCTCTGTGTCCAGCACCTCGGCCATCATCCGAAGCGTTTGCTGGAAGAACTTGGTCTGGTCGATGCCTACCGAACGGAACGGATCGTCGCTGCTAAAGATCCGATACGCACAGCCGAAGCAGAGTACCTCGTAGAGCTTCCCGAGCAGCTCACCGGCGCGCTCGACCGCCTCCGGCGGCGCGGTCACGCTCGTCAGCGCCTTATAGAAGCGCTTGACCGTAAAGCGCCATTTTGGCCGCTCCCTCTTGTGCACATACCGGTTCGGCGCGAGATAGTACTGCTGATACGCATAATCGATGAACTGGCCGATGGCAGCACCCACCTCCTCGAGATTTACCTGTTCCGCATCCTTACTCCGTTTCCGCCCGCGTCCACATCCACATCCACATCCACGTCGACGGGACTGGACATATCCCGTCGGGTCCTCGATGATCCTATCGATACCCTTCTCTTCTTTGACCCGTTTCGGCGTGGCCTTGTACATCTCGACGATGATCGTGGTCAGATCCGCCTTCGTGTACCGTTTCGCGCGTTTCCTGATCTCTGCGACCTTCTATTGGTCCACCCCCATCGCACCGTCGTAAGGAAGATCAATGACGCACCGATGTGATCTGAGACCGGGATGCAATAGTCTAATAAAACTGTTGCACCGCACCATAGGGATCTATGCCGGAGTGATCCGAAAGCGCTCTCAGTTGCACAATATGTTTGCTGCGCCGCCTCCAACCGAGCCAATGCGAGCAACAATTGCTTGATTCGCCCACCGTCCCCTGCGGAACGCGGCTCCTATTTAGCCTTTCTGGCGAAAGCTCATATAGTAGTCCACAGCCCATCTCCTGCAATAAGGGTTTGGTGCGGCGACGGCGCATGTGATGATGGGGCGAATGGGGCGAATGGACCATTCGGCCGAACGATGGAGGCGCGATCGAGATCGAGAACGGTGGTCGATGACGAAAAGGGACGAAAGATTATAATTCAGCTATGGATTAGGCAGATCTGGAGTGAGCCGAGAAAACGGTGTGACTCCGCCATCAGTGGCTGCTCTCGCTATCGGGTCAATCGGGGGAATATCGCACGAGGTTGAGAACGGTCGGAAAGATACTGGCCATCGTCGGGTTCGCGCTCATTATCATCGGTGTGGTCCTCCATATCGAAGGCTTGCAGCAGACCGAGACGATGATCGAAGGGCTGATCAACGAATCGCAGGAAGAGCGCTCGAGCATCGACCTCGAGCGTACCTCGGACCCGATCTACCTCCTCAAGAGTGCGTCGATGTTCACCCTCTGCGGTGTGGCCGTGCTCTGCTGCGCCGTGCTCATCCTGGTCGCGTCCCCGGCGGAAGGGGAAGAGGATGAAGACAGAGATCGAGATCGAGATGAAGGCGTAAAGGGTGCGGAGCCTCCGTGCGCATCGCTCTCGGCGGATGTCGGAAAAGAAGAAGAAGAAAAAGAGAGGGCGAACGAAAAAGAGAAAGAGAAAGAGAACGAAGATGAGTGAGGGGCGCCCGCCCCGTTCGACATCGATGATGTCCCCCCGTGGACGATCCGGAGGGGCGGTGTCATGGAACGGGCGCGTTAGACTCATAGCTCATAGCTCATGGCTCATGGCTCATGGCTCATAATTCATAATTCATAATTCATAATTCATAGCTCATGGCCCATAGTTCATAGCTCATGGCTCATAGCTCATAGCTCATAGCTCATAATTCATGGCCCATAGTTCATAGCTCATGGCACATATGGCTTGCTCGCAGCACGACCTCGCCAAGGCAATGTGCATTTCAAGATGTGCATGAAGCACTGGTCCGAGCGCTGAGCCGGCGGGCAATGGTGCGTGGCCGTCTATTCATCGTCATCGTCGGTTCGAGTGTGACGGACCGCCGCTTGCGCCGCCGCGAGACGCGCGATGGGCACGCGGAACGGCGAGCAGCTCACATAATCGAGCCCGCAGAGATAGCAGAACTCGATGGAGGACGGCTCGCCGCCGTGCTCGCCACAGATCCCGATCTTGAGATCGCTCTTCGTCTTGCGCCCCTTCTCCACGGCGATCTCGATCATCTGCCCGACGCCGTCGCGGTCGATAGCCTGGAACGGGTCGCGGTCGTAGATGCCGAGTTCGACATATTCGGGGAGGAAGGTGCCGGCGTCGTCGCGCGAAAAGCCGCAGGTCATCTGGGTGAGGTCGTTGGTGCCGAAGCTGAAGAATTCGGCCTCCTCCGCGACCTCGTCGGCGGTGAGCGCCGCGCGCGGTACCTCGATCATCGTCCCCACACTATAGTAGAGGCCCGGCATGTCGTACTTGCTCTTGACCTCCTCGGCCACCTCGAGAATGATCGATCTCTGGTTCGCCAGTTCCTTCACATTGCCCACGAGCGGGACCATGATCTCCGGTCGTGCATCGACACCGTCGCCGCAGAGTTCGGCTGCGGCCTCGAGGATGGCGCGGGCTTGCATGCGCGTGACCTCTGGGTACGATATCCCGAGCCGACAGCCGCGATGGCCGAGCATCGGGTTCGCTTCCTTCAGTTGCTCGATGCGCTGTTCGACCTCGGCCACCGGCTTGCCCATGGTCTCGGCCAGTTCCTCGATGAGCTCCGTTTCGTGCGGCACGAACTCGTGCAGCGGCGGGTCGACGAGCCGGATCGTCACCGAGAGCCCGTCCATCACCGCCATCAACGCTTTGAAATCCTCTTTCTGGTACGGGAGGATCTTCGCCACCGCCGCTTCGCGCGCCGCCTTCGTATCTGCGAGGATCATCTCGCGCATCGCCCTGATCCGTTTTTCGCCAAAGAACATATGCTCGGTCCTACAGAGCCCGATGCCCTCGGCGCCGAACTCGCGGGCCTGTTTCGCGTCCTCGGGCCGGTCCGCGTTGGTCCAGACGCCGAACGCGCCGCGCGCGTCGTCGGACCATTCCATGATCGACTTGAGCCAGGTGTTCGTTTCGATGGAGGGGTCGACGAGCGGGAGCTTCTCCGCGTAGACGCGGCCGAGCGTGCCGTTGAGCGAGAGCCAGTCCCCTTCGTGGAGCACGACATCCTCCACGGTGACCGTGCG
>CAZSUE010000611.1:0-3549 GCA_964609045.1 uncultured archaeon
ATTGATATGAGCTATTATCATAAGTAATTTCTGGAGCTAAGTGGATACCCCCCTTCATGTATACGCTAAGTGATTTGAGGTCCATTCAGTCCTCCCGTGAGGCTAAATAGTCTTTGAGCTTATTGATCGCCTTCTTTATCGATCGTCCTAGGGGTTTATTCCACGACTGGTCACCGATGTGGACTTTCATAAGTCGGCAAACCTCAGATCGAACGTTTTCATCAGGGATGGTTTCCCAATGCTTGGCAATCGTACTCACATTCTCAATGTCGTCTGGATCTAAATCATGATCTTTACATAGCTGAGTGAGCCACACCTCTCCTGGGTTTCGCTCCTCAGTAAGTTCAAACCGACCATAACCAACAGCAGTCTTGGCACCGGCACCACAATGGATCAACGCGTCGGTTAACCACTGTTGTGCACTACCGAAAATACTCGCTTCACGTTTGCGGATCGCACTCAATTCTCCATTATAATTGCTGTATGCGATTGCACGCCACCAGAATCGAAGTGCGCCCTTTAAGCTTGGTAACCTGAACTCCACTTTTTCTCGATTTGCGCCAGACATGAACAAGGGTGTTACAGTTTCAAACTGAATTTCTATACTATCCATGTGTATCAGTCCTCTTCAACGTTCACTTGAAACAAGACTGTAATAATCCATTAATTGGATCCGTTCTCCCAATACATACGGATCATTCCTTTGGTCCTCCATCTTCCGCTTGTCTATCATCCCTACTTTGTCTACATTTAATCCCATTCGAACAGCTCGTTGGGAGATCAAGTCGGCGAAATACTGCATCGTTGTCGTACCGCCTGTGAGATTGACGACGACAGAATCAGCATTCAAGAACACACTCGAATACTCGTTGAATAGTGCCTCCATATGTTCGGGAATCTCATCAAAGCCAGAATACGGATTGTGTAGTACGATCTGTGGCAGGAGTTGACCGTGATAATCTGCGTGTTTAATTATTTCGGAAATTGACGGAGCAGCTTGATGAGAGGTGATGAGCAGACAATGATCTGGCTCTATTCGTTTTAAAGCTGTATAGAGCAAACCTTTTGATAGACCCAAAGGGGTAATTAATAAAACCCCACCTCCCCCTTGCAAAAATGGATTCCAATAGTCATCGTCTTCGACCAGTTCATTCATTTTATCCCAGGTGCCCAGCACTTTATTGATCTGGTCTTTGACAGAGACAGACTCGGCTCTCATTCCGTTATGCGCGATCGAGTTACGAAAATCCGAGACTTGATCCCAGAACTGCGCTAACTGGACCTTATCCTGATCCAGTAGTTTCTCCCGTAGTAAATATGATAGCGCTCCGAGCTGACGTTCGACTGGGAGACGAACGGTTCGATCTAACCATGGTGTGGCTGTTTCTGTACTATCCTTATACTGGGATAGAAGACAACGATTTATGATCCATTCGCGCATGAGGCGAATGGCATTCACATACTGTCCATCCTGTAGGTACTGATCGATGATACGGCATTGACGCCGAATCTCATCCATTGTGAGAGAATAGGTTCGCTTCCATTCACCCCTCGTGCTAATAGTCCCCTCCAGTGAAAACGAAGAGGCTGTCTGTGCAGCATACTCTAATAATTCGCCAAGAAGAGGAATTGGAGTCATCCCAGCTGCTTCGATATGGGACTTTTTCTTCCGAAACTGATTAGTGAAACTCTTCGAGCAACCACCGAGTTCCAGTGGCAGACCAGCACCATAATTTTCAGAAAAATGATGTAATTGTGCCGTAAGATTCGAAAGGGTGCTTTTTATTATTCGATACTGATCCCAATTACTCTCTTGAATTGAGGCTTCAAACTTTTGAGCCAGCCCCGTACTATTCGTTTCATCGGTGAAATTCTTGACATGATGGAACCATTCAATAATATCAATGAGGACGCGCATATCTACGAACGGTGTACGACCTTCCTCATCTTTGTTCTCGAACATTCCGTACCAAATGCCGCGGATCGTGACATCCTTAAACGAAGATAAATAGAGACTGGAAGAAAAAAGGAGGAACGGGTAATGACGGAAGCCGTTCGTGATATCGATGGTGAGGTTGCAGTTGGATGGGATACAGGTTAAAATTGAGCGTAAAATCGATTGGATTTCGGATGGAGTAGTTCCGTTGGGAATATCAATCGGTTCTGATACAATATCCACTTCTTTGGAAAAGATTGGGAATGCTGCCTTTTTAGCCTCTTGAGTGCACAGGACGAATATTCGACTTACTTCGTGATTGAGTAGCTTGGGAAGAGTGGATGACGAAAAACTACCAGATGCAGTCTCATCGCCAAGTAAGTAGGTAGTCATGCGTGGGTTTGTCCCTATCGCTGATAAAATGTAATGGTTCATAGCCTTACCTCATAGTATTCAGCTTTTCCTGCAACCGCCCGTTGCAAATTTCCCCACCTGTAATCGTGCCACAGCTTGTGGCACGATTCCCGCTCTCCTCGCCGACCCGCACGATCATTTTTCCGCCTCCTCCTCCGCATCCACTTCCATTTCCACTTCCAGATCTTTGCTCAACTCGGCTTCGATCGCCGCGATACTCGGCAAGCAGCTCTCCAATTCGTCCGAAAGCGACGCGCTCAGCTCGTATTCGGACACACCGATCGGCGTATGGACCCCGCGCAGCGCGTACTCTGCGATGACATGTATTGGGTCCGACAGCGGCATATCGTTCATTCTTGACCCTCCCGCTCCAACCCTGTTTTGGGATCACACTTTGATCGTGCTTTGAGGTTATTTTCGAGTTCCCGTTCGATGTCACTGATCTCGGGTAAGCGTCCCTTCAATTCTTCCGGCAGGCTCTCGACGAGACGAACGGTCCAGTCCGCCACACCGATCGGTTTCCCGATGTCACGCAAGGCATACTCGGCGATCACGCGATCTTTGGTACGACACAGGAGCAGACCGATACTCGGATTATCCTCGGGCTTCTTGAATTGGTCATCGACAGCGGAGAGATAGAAGTTCATCTTCCCCGCGTACTCCGGTTTGAACTCGCCCTCTTTGAGATCGATAACGATAAAGCATCTGAGATGGATATGATAAAAGAGTAGATGGAGATAAAAATCACGCTCTCCAACTTGCAGGTGTATCTGATTGCCGAGATACGCGAACCCGGCCCCCAATTCCAGTAAGAAATCCCTGATATGTCCAATGAGTGCATTTTCGCGGTCGCGCTCCTTGAATCTCCGTGGCAGCGAGATGAAATCGAACTGGTACGGATCGCGCGTGATCTGTTGGGCCAGGTCGGAATGCGGTGCGGGGAGCGTATGCGCAAAGTTCGTGACCGCTCTTCCTTGGCGCTGATAGAGACCGGAATCGATCTGGGCCGCGAGAACATTCCTGCTCCAGCCGTATTCGAGCGCTGCATTGATGTACCAATCCCTTTCTTTTGGATCCTTACACTTTTCCAGTGCGATAACATTATGCGACCAAGGCAATTTGGCCACTGCCGGTGGCCAATTTACCAACTCGAATTTGGCCACTGCGTGTGGCCATTTTTCCCGTGCCGCATCATCGAG
>CAZSUE010000612.1:0-3545 GCA_964609045.1 uncultured archaeon
ACGCTGACTCCGAGCGAAGCGAGGAATGGCGCGACGAGGGAACGAGGGAACGGGGAACAGGGGAACGAGGGGACGGGAGATCCGGCGACACACTTGTCGCCGGACGCTGACTCCGAGCGAAGCGAGGTATGGCGCGACGAGGGGACGAGGGAATGAAATGGTGGGCTCATTCCATTCAAAGGGTCGAGTATATATGTTTTCGCCAAAAAATGTATTAGCTAGGTGCTCTGCCTGGAATGAGCCGGTGAGGGAGGCAAGTAGCTTTCAGCGATAGGATATGAAATGAAATGTACTGTAATGTAATATAAGGGACCATTCTAGCACTTATGGTATCGACCATATCAGATGGCTTGTAGTTATTTAATGACGACCACATAATTTTTAGAATACGGGGGAAGGGCCGAGAGGGGTGATCGGGGATGGTCGTGGCTCCTGTTTCCACCGGTCAGACGCGCTCTCATTTTAAGATGGATCGGAGAGAATTCACGTAGTTCGCACCTAATAGTTGCTGCGTCCCTCCCTGCGAATACGGTCAAAGGCCATACCTTCGAATTTCTTCTCTTCTCTCCTTCTCTCCTCTCCTCTCCTCTCCATGCGCTGGGCGTTTTGAGCAGTTAGAAAGGCCCACTCCACAAACTTTATATCGCGTCACAATTGGGCTACCATTAGCTTTTATTGTTCTCATATGGATTTTCTACCATAGTCACCGATCGAACCCTCGACCTCGCGTGCGGCATAGACCGCAGCATAATCGATCCCTTCGATTTCGCCACAGTGCCTACTCCACTGGCGCTTTATCGAAACACCTGCGGTGTTCTGGGAACCGTGCAAAATCCGACTCCTCTTCGGAAACTATGACAAACGATCGGGGTTCGAAAATGCTACGTTCTTTTACATACGGTGTAACAATTTCAATTCCGGATCTCGATGCAAATCACGACGAACTTTCGAACCTCTCGCATGGAACAATATACGACCCACATCCATCGGTAATGGCCCTGGCGTGGGTCGAGCGCGGTTCTTCCTATTCACATTGCGATATGCCGACCGACAGGAGCGGTTACACGAATGAATATATTCATACTCATCCCGTTCTCATCGTTCCTCGCCGCCCTCTTTCTCGGTATATATATCCTTTCCCTCAATAGGGATAAGGAGCTCAACCAGATCTATTTCGTCTTCACTCTCTTTCTCGCCTATTACGCGTTCATGGAGTTCGGACTCAGACACGCGACGAGTATTGAGAGCGCGCGGTTGTGGGTGACGGGGTACTTTCTATGGCCGTTCATGGTGGCGTCCTTACTGCATTTCGCCATCGTATATACGGAGAGGGCGAGTAGGTTCCCGTCGAGCCCATTATACCTCGTCGTCTACGCACCCGCCGTCCTCTTCTCGATCGTGGGGTTCGTCAAAACGGCAACCATCGCCCGCGCCTATTGGGGTTGGACATATACGCACTCCGAGCATCCGATCTTCTCTTTTTCGCTCCTTATCTGGGCCTTCGTCGCCAGCACCGCATCGGTGCTCCTCTGTTTGTGGTTCTTCCTCCGCACCGCGGACCCAGTACACAGGCAGCAGCGAAAATATGTATTCTTGGGGACCTTTGCGCCGGTGTTATTCGGGATACTCACGCTTGTTGTGATCCCGGAGTTGGGGATTGCGTTCCCCGATATGACCACTATTGGGATCGTCGTCGGAAGCGCGCTGATCGGGTACGCGATTTGTAAGCACGATCTCTTCGTTTTGCGCCCCGGCGCCGTTACGGAGGATATCGTTTCGATCATGCCCGACGCCTTACTTCTCATTACCGTCGACGCTCGCATCGCATGGGTCAATCCTGGTGCGGAGAGAATGATCGGGTATGACGAAGAAGCGTTAGGGGGTCGGCCGATAGAGACACTTCTTCCCGCCAATGGAGCGGAGGGGTCATGGTCGGAGATCTTTTGCCGGCTTACGAAAACGGATGCGTTAACCGATGCAACGACGCGGTTGAAAACGAAAGACGGACGCGAAGTACCGATATCTCTCGCCGCCTCGACCTTACGCCATGAGAATGGAACGGTACAGGGGTATGTTCTCGTCGCGCGCGATCTGACCGAGCGCAAGCGGATGGAGGCGGAGCTGAAAGAACGCGAAGCGCAATATCGACTTTTTGCCGACAACACCGCCGATGTGATCTGGACGATGGACATGGATCTGCAGACGACCTATGTGAGCCCGTCGATCGAAAACCTCCGCGGGTATACACCGGAGGAACATCTCAGCCAGTCGCTCGATCAGATATTGACGCCATCCTCGTTTCAGACCGTCATAGAGATCTTTGCCTGGGAAATGGGGAGGGAAGAGAAGGATCATGGTGACGCGCAACGCTCGGATACCTTCGAAGTGGAATATCGGTGCAAGAACGGTTCGACGATCTGGGCGGAGATCAATACCGGTTTCATCCGCGACGATAGCGGACGGCCGATCGGTTTGCACGGTGTGGCGCGGGACATAAGCGAGCGCAAGCGGCAGCAGGAAGAGATGCGTGCAATGGAGGTCCATCTCCGCCAGCAACAAAAACTCGAATCCATCGGCACCCTCGCGTCCGGTGTGGCGCACGAGATCAACAACCCGATCAATGTGATCATGAACTACGCGCAGATCATCGAGGATCGGCTTGAGGAGGAGCGTTCGCTCGAACCATTCACAACGGGGATCAGGGAGGAGACCGAGCGTATCGCGAATATCGTCCGCAACCTCCTCACCTTCGCCCGGGATGGTGGCGAGCACCACCGTCCAGCGAGGATCGAGGACATTATCGACAGGGCGGTCTCGCTCTTCACCGCGACCTTGCGAGAGGACCGGATCACACTCCACATCGATATTCCCGACGACCTCCCGTTGGTGAGATGTCGCAGTCAGCAGATCCAGCAGGTGCTGATGAACCTTCTAACCAATGCACGCGATGCATTGAATGCGCGCTATCCCGGCTACGACGAGGACAAGATCATCAGGATCGGTGCGCAACGGATCCAAAAGGAAGACGAGCTATGGTTGACCGTGACCGTGGAGGACCATGGTTGCGGCATCGACGACGCGATCGTCGACCGTATCTTCGACCCGTTCTTCACCACGAGATCGCGCGCCGAAGGGACCGGGCTCGGGCTCTCCGTCAGCCATGGCATCATCGAAAAGCACGGCGGCACGCTCCGGGTCGAGAGCGAACTTGGTGAGTATACGCGCTTTCATCTCGAGCTGCCGGTCGATACCGGAGAGCGAGAAGATAGGTCGCCGGTCAAGCGCGAAGAATAGAATCGGATCGCTGTGGGAATGAGAGGGATAACGAGATGGACGCACGCCATGGAATAGAAGAAAGCAGCTATTGCGAACGGTGACGGATACTACTCCCAGTTGTATCCAAATGCCATGAAACAAAAACTCCTATTTGTGAGGTATGTGAAGGAGATGGTGTTTCAGATAAGGTGTATTTAGCAGAAACGGTCCCTGTGGGCTGCGTTTCTGCGAACATTGCCGGAGAGGAAAATGATGACTCCGCCAATATT
>CAZSUE010000613.1:0-3525 GCA_964609045.1 uncultured archaeon
CGCCGTTGTAGTAGACGATATTCGTACCGTCGGTGATATTGAAGAAATACTCGAGGTAGAGCGCGTCGTCGGGGACGGCGTCGGTTGTGGTGAGGGTGAAGACCTCGGCATCGCCGAGCGTCCCTGTGGCGTGGTCCAATTCCTCGTACATCCAGTCGTCCCAGCTTGCGTCGCTGTGCATGAAGCGATAGTGGACTGCGACACCACCGGTATCGAGGATATCGACATTATCGGAGATGGTGAACTTGAAGGTCATCTCATCGCCAGTGGTCGGGGCGGTGGTACCGTCGATTGGTGTGTGGGGGTTCTCGTCGACGACCACAGCGATCTCAACTGCGTTTTGGCGAGCGTCAAGCACGGTGGAATGGAACTGGTTGGTATAATAGACCGTGTTCGTGCCGTCGGTGATAGTGAAATAGTAGGTCAGCTCCACCGCGTCGTTGGGCACGGCGTCCGCACCGGTGAGGTCGAGGGTGAACTCCTCCGCCTGACCGGGTAGGTCCTCCACCGCGTTCATCTCGGTATCCGCCGGCCATGGTGCGAATTGGGATTCGCCGCTGTGGCTGAAGACATAGGTGACCCAGAGCATGGTGACATCGTAGTTGTCGGTGACGGTGATATTGAACTCGAACTCGTCACCGGTCTCGGGTATGCCGGTATTGTCCGTGGCGTCGGAGGGGTCGTCGTCGTCGATGACCATGCGTTCGTACGGCGCTGCGAGCGCGTCGCCGAGGTGGGTGGTGATCTCGTTGTCGCCGTAGAGATAGGCCCAGTGGTTGCTGGTGTCGGTGATATTGAAGATGTACTCGATGGTCATCGCGTTGGGCGGCACCTCATAAGTGATGTTGTAGACCGTCATCGAGGCCGGGCCGCCGGTGAGATAGTCCATGGTGTGGACGGTGTAACCGCTGTAGGTGCCATCGGAGTAGGTGACATTGATGTGGACATCGACGCCGGAGACATTGATGTTATCGAACGCGTTGACGCGGATTACGAAATCGTCGCCGGTATAGGCGTTGACGGCCGATGCGTCGAACCCGAGCGACGGTGTGTCGTCATCGTCGACCGGCTGTGCATACGCATTACTCTTGGCCCCCGCGAGGGTTGTGTTCGGTTGGTTATCTGCCTCGAAATAGACGATGTTCGTCCCGTCGTCGAGCATGAAAACATACTCGAGTTCGGTGGCGTCCGACGGAACAGGGCTAAGGGTCCAGTTCCATTCACCGATCGTATACGGAAGCGTCCCGTCTACGATGGCGAGGTCTGTGGTGGTCCAGAGTGTATCCCAACCGGTATCGATATGATAGAACCGGTACCAGACGATCGCGTTTGTGATATTGTAGTTATCGAGTGCCAGTGCGCTGAATGTCATGGCGTCGCCGGTACTGGGAGCGGTGGTCTGATCCACAAGGGTGGGCTCGTCGTCGTCCAAGATGACGATGTCGTACTCCATACTCATATCGTCCAATAACGCATGATAGTCGTAGACCGTGAAATTGTAATGGATCACCGTGGCGTTATCGGGTATCGAGATCGTGGTGTTCCAGACCTCATTGCTACCCGGTGCCAGCCCGCTCTTGTGTGCGAGATAGATGAGACCCGACGCCGTCGAGCCGTCGTATCGGTTATATGTGTATTCCATCTCAACACCAAATATCCCGATGTTATCGTAGACCTCGACCTCGATTAGGTATTCGTCACCAGTGGTGAACGCGGGGACGATGTGCGATACAAAGGTCGGATCGATCACATCCGGTATTGTGTGATTGAACGCACCGCTCTCAGCGTCACCCATCGTGCTGGAGTTGTCGCCATCATAATAATATTGCCAGTTCGTCGCGTCACCGATCTCGAAGAAATACTCGAGATAGATCGCGTCGGTGGGCACCGGTTCTTCGACGGTCCAATTTCCGCTCTCGAAGGTAAGCGTCAGCCTCGACCATGTATCCCAGCCGGTGCGGTTGTGCGCGAACCGGTAATGAACGGTCACATTATCGATACCCACATTATCCTCTAGAGTCACGTTGAACTCCACCGTCCCACCGGTGACCGGTTGGAGGGTGTTGTTGCTGATAAATGTCGGATACTCGTCGTCGACCACGGTACGGTTTATTGGGGCGGTCATGTTCCAGTTCCCGGCCGCGTCGGTAGCGACGAAGTAGTAATGGAGGTCGTCGGTGACATTGTCCGCGACGATGGAGAGGTTCGTATACCAGTCGCCGGCCTTGTTCACGAGGCTCTCGTTGTACATGCCGAAGCTGTCGTACCAGTAGACGACATAGGCCTCGGTAACGGCGACATTGTCGACAATGGTGATATTGAACTCATACTCGTCGCCGGTCTCCGGTACCGCGGGGGTCATGTCGTCGCTGAAGGTCGGTTTGTCGTTATCGTAGTTGACAACAAGGTCACCGTCGAAATCGATGTAGTAGGCGTCCGTAAGCGTTACCAAGGTGTCAGTTGGGTTCGTTGACGGGAACGAGGCAAGAGTTGTCGTGGTGTCCTCCTCGGTCACCCATGCCATCAGACCGATCTGTGACGGATTCGCCAGCCACGACAATGGTATGGCGATCTCTGTTGTCGGGTTCTCATCGTAGCCGCCATAATGGGCCCACGCTTCATGGTTGCCGACAGATTGGTAATCCTCCCATTCTCCATCTCCATCTCCTTCATTCCAGTACCAGTATTGGAGATGCTCCGGGTCTTCCCCACCTTGTTCATAGGCGATGACAATCTCCGGCTGGAACTCACCGTCAAAGCTAACCCTTGACCATGGGCCAGTTGTTGCGCCCGACCCTTCCGTCTGGTTCGTATCTATACCGATGAAGAAATCTCCGTTCCCGGATAGATTGAAATTGTTTAATACGACGTACAAGTGAGTCGCATTATAGGTGAAATAGAAATCCAAACCGTTATCCGTCTCGAGATACTCCGTTGCGCGCCAGTCATCCAGATTCCCATCGGTCACGATTGTATTAACAGTCGGTACTTGATCTGTTAATCCCGCATCATCCGTTACAACGATGTAGTAGAGTATATCCGTCCCATTCGAGGGTGCGGTGATGGTTGTGGTGTAATAATCTCCCATGGAATTGTCCATTACTTTTGACTGGTATTCGTGGTCAACGACATCGTACTTCCAATATAACATCGCTTCGACGATCCCGACATTGTCCGTGGCGGTGATGTTGAACTCGATCGTGTCGCCGGTGGTCGCGCTGAGGTCGGAATTATCCGCGCTGATCACCGGTGCATCGTCGTCGAGGACCTCGATCACATACTCGTCGGTCTCGACAAAGTTCCCGGCGTGGTCCTCGAAACGGATGTAATAGGTGTAGTTCCCAAGCGCGGTGGTGTCAATGCCGAGTCCGGCAAGATCGATGGCAAACTGATCTTCTGCACCCATACCTGCCTCCAATGTCTTGGTCATTACGATACCGGTACCATACGCACCAGCATCATACTCCTTGATGTAGATCCCAACAACGGCAGGTAATGCAGCGGTTCCAGAATATCTTGCTTAAG
>CAZSUE010000614.1:0-3523 GCA_964609045.1 uncultured archaeon
GCATACGGTTCGATGGTAAAGACGCTCCCCGATCCGGCCATCACCGAAAGCGGGTACGGCGTCGAGCATCGCACGGGGATCATGAGGGAAAAGACCCGCGCGTCCGTAACCATCGAGATCAGGGAAAGTGACGGCGAGCCCATGGACATTCATGGCCAGATGCAGATCGACCGCGCCCAGTATATCGATCTGAACGAAAAGAAGATCATCAAGACCGAGACCGATGGCCATGTCGAGGTGGACCAGATCCCGCGGATGCCGATACGGGTCGAATACGACGGGACGCTGCGACAGTATCCGGACCCCAACGGCGACGAGACACCGACGCTCGAGGAAATGATCATGGACGAGAACCCCGTGCTCCGCATCGGCACCAACGGCACGGTCCAGCAACCCGGTGAGGTCCAATATCTCGAGATGTATAATTACACCATCTCCGCCGGCACCGAGATCGCCGGCTATAAGACGCTCATGGTCAATATCACACCACCGCGGATCTTCAATTTCATCGACTATCAACGCACATTCTGGTACGCCAACGAAGCACCGCTCGCCATCAAGCAGTACGACCGTACCAACACGAGTTGGGGCTCGGACCCGAGCGCAAACCATACCGGCCATATTATCCTCGAACAGGAGCGCACTTTGAAGGAGAACGGCTACCAACCCGGTGATGCGGCGATCCCATGGGGCAGCTGCCCGACGTCCGACCATTTCCTCACGCGGCATCCGCGCGGCGATTATGTCAGCTGGTCGGAGGCGCCCACCACCACCGAACCGGAGCAGAGCGAGTTCCCCTTCCCGCTCGCTGAAGCGGTGGACTATGCCAAAGCGCATTCCAGTGGGCTCCAGAGCTACCTTTCCATGCATGATAACTGTGTGCTCGAGATGGCCAGTTACAATATCAGCCAGCGGGGTTTGACCGATCCGAACCAGGGCTTGTTCCAGTGGAACATGACCTTCGGCGAGCCGCTGACGCCAGAGGAGTACGCTTATTACTACGAGCACCGAAACGAGACCCCGGTAAACCGCTATAACCTCATGGTCCAAAAAGAGATCGAGAAATCGATCCTCCCCCAGTCTGAATATTCGTCGACATTCAGTCTGGAGGATAACGGCGAACGGGATTGGTTCTCGTCGCTGGGCCGCAACGAACTCGAAAGCGAAGGCGTCACCGCCGACGGCGCTACCGATATCTTCAAAGCGGACGCCGAGATACTGGATGAGGCATACACGCGTCGCGGCGACCTTGAGGCGGAGGCGGATTTCATGCTCATCATGGGCGACATCCAGTCTGCGAGCATCCCGGGGATGGACCTCGCGGAGACGCTCACCGGCATCTCCCTTCCCTCTTCGAAATATAGCTGGGCGATCCAGCATGGGACGGTATGGGAGGGCGGCAATACATTTACCACCGCCGTGGATGTGGAGACGGGCCAGCTCCTCTATGTCATGGAGATGTCCGGCACCGAGCTATTGACCATCTTCTCATGATCGAAAAGAAACGTTCGAGATCACGGTGATACCATGGACACTATTGTGGCGGTCATGTCACTCAGCCCGTTCATACTCGCCCTAATCGCGTTTGCGTTCATACCAAAGAGGGAGCAGTTCGATGCTCCCCGAGCAGACCCACGAATGGAGGAATATGAATATTCGTCGACGACGCGAACGCTCAGCCTCTTCATCGGCGCGCTGATCCTTGCATTCATCATCTACCACCTATTCGGCCTCAGCACGCTCGAAACATTCGGCGGATGGCCGCTCGCGTTCTACACTATCAATATCGCGCACATCGG
The DNA here is from genome assembly GCA_964609045.1 of uncultured archaeon. Classification (GTDB taxonomy): domain Archaea; phylum Thermoplasmatota; class Penumbrarchaeia; order CAZSUE01; family CAZSUE01; genus CAZSUE01. Next base: position 1,800 of record CAZSUE010000614.1, read on the forward strand.
CGCGGTGGGCACGACGGTATTGATCGCTACAGAGCGCAGTTGGAACAGAGCGCATGGAACCGCTTCGGTCCATGGCGACCGGCCATATTCCACGCCGATTGCAACTAGCGTTCGAACAAAACGAGCGGCGGCAACGACGGCTGAAGAGGGTGCGACGGTGGAACCGGTACCGGTCGCGACGGCAGCGGTGGAACCGATCACAATCACAGATGCACCATCAACCCGCGCGGACGCTGGCTCCACTGAAGCGCCCAGCGGTGAGGAAGTGACACGCTGTCCACAGTGTGGCCACCATATCTCGCTGTCGAGCACGCGGCGAAAAAAGATCAAATGCCCACAATGCGGATTGAAAGGGCGCCTCGATCAATGATCGATTACGCACGCAGCCAAGGATCGATCACGCAGCATACGATAGGATAGACGAGGATGAGATGGATGAGGTGGATGAGGTGGATGATATGGTAACACGCCCAACGATCGTTGCGATCACGATCGCGGCGGGGATCGCACTCATCCTCGTCGCACAGCTCCTCCCATGGGCAGCATTGACCATCGATAACTTGAAGTTCGGCCCCGGCCAGATCGACGGCGAGATGGTCATGAACGAGTACCAGGTGAGCTACGACCTCAGCGTCGGCGTCCGCGACGACGGCGGCCTCGTGGGCGGTATCGGCGGCTCGTTCGGCGGTGTCAACGAATCGGGGACGCGCGTTTTCCTCGCCGGCATGGGTGATTTCCAAGAGCGCATCGGGCCGATATTCGACTCTTATAAGGATAAAGAGTATGGTATGACGCTGTCGAGCGTGACCACCGCGGAGATGAACGCCGAACTCACCGTGGGGACGCATGTGGATACGATCCCATGGTGGGTGGTGGGGATGGACCAGAGCGGCGAAGTATGGGTGACGCTCGACGCGACCAACGGCTCCATCGGCAAGATCGTTATCGAGCGCGTCACCATCGAGCAATGGACCGATTACGACCGCGATGCGGCCAAATACGCCAATAGTAAAACGGTCTGGGAGCAGGACAGCCCGCGCGAACTGCGCGAGGAAAACGACACGGTGCGATTCCCGGTAAAACTCAGTGTCGACGAGCATCGCGAGGACGAGAACATCGGCTTCGTCGCACACATCGAGGCCACGATGTACGACCGCGCCGGGAACCGTACCCAGAGCTACTCCGTTGACCCGTTCGGCGCGAGCCATCCCTCCACGGTGAATGTGCGGACCATGTCGCAAGGACAAGCCGCCAATGTCGCACTGGCTGCCGCGGCGTTCCCCTTGACGCTGGCGGCGGTGGCGTTCAGCGCACTGGCCCTCGTTATCCTTCTTCTCATACACACCGGAGAGAGTACGGGAGAACGAACGAAAAAGAGGCGTGTATTGGTACGCAAGCTCCTCCTCACATCGTTCGTTATAAGTACCGCTGCGTTGGTATGCTACATATTGGGCATCCTCACGCTGGTGGACCTCATCAGCTTCTCAGACGCGGTACGCGAGGGCTTTCAATGGAAGAGCGGTACGCTCTTCGCCGGTGCCGGCGTGGCCATATTGGGCGTTGCCACCGGATTCTTCTATCAAGCGTAGGGGAACGTGCTTCCTCATTCAGCAGAAAGGGTTCCTTTGGACTTCCTTTCTGCGAACATGGCCAAAGGGAGTACCCTTTGCCAATATTCAGCAGAATCGGTCTCTTCGAGCTGCGTTTCTGCGAACATGGCCAAA
>CAZSUE010000615.1:0-3523 GCA_964609045.1 uncultured archaeon
TGGGCGGCGACGGCAATGGCGAGAACGCGGTGGACCCGTTCAATACCCAGCTTGTCGACGGCGACGGTAACGATCGGCTCTGGTACCTCTATGCGTCCAACCGCGACGGGCGGTACAATATCTACTACAACACCTCGCTGACATGGACCGACTGGAGCGACCACGGCCAGCTGACCCACACCACTCAATGGGACAACCGCGACCCGAGCATGGCGCGCGGGGACGACGGCACGCTCTGGGTCGTCTATACCTCGGACCGTACCGACGACGGTGTCGACAACCCGCAGCTCTATGCGATACGCTCCATGGACGATGGTGTGACATGGTCGAGCGAGCGAGCACTCACCCCGCATCCATACGACGGTGCGGCCAGCACCTCGAGCGCGGTGCGCGCGCCACAACTCATTTCCACCCGCTACGGCGGTGATGCGAGCCTCCGTCTCATTTGGTCGCAACAGACACCGCTCGGCGGCGGCGCAATGCGCTACCGCGTAGGATACTCGGCTGCGCTGGAAGCGTTTGCCAGCACGCCGCCCTCGGTCGCGCTCTCCTCGCCGCACGACGGTGCCGGTATCGCATTGGGTAACGGGACGGTCACGCTCCAGTGGGAGTGCGTCGATAACGATACATCGCCGGGCGCGCTGGTCTACGATGTCTACCGCTCGCAGTGGCCATATTCGTCACCGCCGTCCGATTGGCCGTCTCAGACCCGTGTCCCGCTGACGCGCATGGTGGAAGGCCAGAGTGCAACGGAAGTCACCCTCCCCATCGAGAACCATACGACCTATCTCTGGACCGTGGTCCCCTATGACGAATACGGTCCGGGGTGGAACGGTGACGGGGGCTGGTGGTTCGCCGTTGACGGCGCAGGCACGCCGTCGAACACACCTCCGGCACAGCCCACCGATTGCTCGCCGCAGAGTACCCACGACAGCACGCCGCTCATCGCGTGGGCGCCCGCCGAGGACCCCGACGGAGACGAGGTGCACTATCATCTCACCGTCGGGAGCACCGCCGGCGCATCCGACATCCTCAATATTACCACCGCCTCGAGCTCGCACCTCGTTACCGCGCCACTGAGCTACGGCGCGGTCTACTATCTCCGGCTCATCGCCGAGGACGAACACGGCGCGCGGTCCGAGCCGCTGGCGCAGACGCTCGAGGTCACGAACCAGCGCCCACATGCGACGCTCGAGCTGCCCCTGGACGGAGCCATCGTCGCATCACGGACAGTGCGTTTGGGATGGAGCGGGATGGACCCGGACGGCGATGCGGTGAGTTATCGCGGCCTCGTGGAGATGATCGGGAGCACCGACGACAGCCATATCGGCGCAACGCCGATCACCTTCACCTCACATGCGAGCCAGTGGCTCCTCGTCGAGCTACAGAACGGATCGGTCTATCGATGGTCGGTGATACCCAGCGACGGGATCGAGCAGGGAAACTGTCAACCATCGTCACATACCTTCACCATCGATCTCGATGCGCAAAATACTGCACCGCGCGCGGCGGCCGGATCGGATCGGAGCGTGAAGGTGAACGAGACCGTCCATTTCGACGCCGGGAGTAGCGTCGATATCGACGGCGAGATCGTGGCGTATCATTGGTCGTTCGGCGACGGCGCGGAGGCGACCGGCGCGACGACGAGTCACCAATACACCGCCAGCGGGACCTACACGGTGGTATTGACCGTCACCGACGACCGCGGCGGCGTGGGAGAGGACCGGTGCTATATCAGCGTCGGCTCCTCGGGGTCGAACCTCGCACCGGTGCCGATCTTCACCGTTGCCACCCCTGAAGCGGGTCTCATTGCCACCAGTATCCTCGCGGAGAACGACGACCCCGCACCCGTCGCCGTGGTGCCGGCGGGGACGAGGGTGCGGTTCAACGCCTCCGCATCGTTCGACGCGAATAACGACCCGCTCACCTTTGCGTGGGATTTCGATGCGAGCGACACGGACGGTGTCACCCTCAAGCCGGGCGCAGCGAGGGTCCAGCGTACATGGGAGGAACCCGACCCAGACGGCTACACCGTCACACTGGGTGTCAGCGACGGGTCGAATACGGCACGCGCGGTGATCACCGTCCTCGTGGAACCGTCCGAAGGGCTCACGGAGCTTTCACAACAGATCGGCGGACTGAACATCTCGCTCTCGTTCAGCCCCGCGCTCCCCGCCAAGACCAATGGTGGGGTCTCGATCGTCGCTGCCGATGCGGCGGAACGCCCCCGCCACGGCGCGGGGCCGGCGTTCACGGTCACGGTCGACCCATCCGTCAACGACGCGGTCTCCGGCGGAGCGTTCGAATGCGAAATAGAGATCGAGATCGAGTATTCCGCCGCCGTCGATGGGAGGCGCAGCGCAACGGGCGCAGGAGACGATACGCGAGCCAACGACGGGGCGGTGGAACGGGAGTTGCTCCATCTGCATCGCTCTACCGGCACCCGCTGGCGACTGCTACCCTCGAGCCAGACATTTCCCTCCCATGCGCTCGTGCGCGCGACCATGGAGCTCAACGAGCTGGGGACGCTCGCACTGCTCGAGAATCGCCCGCCGCACGCGGAGGCCACCGCGGACCCCTCGACCGTCGCCGTGGGTGAGCCGGTGCGGTTGAGCGCAACCAATAGCTCCGACCCGGAGGGGGACAGTGTCTATTATCAGTGGTCCATCGCGCGCAGGAATACGAGTGATGGCGGAGGGGTGGACCAGACGGATGAGAACGAAAAGGTGACCGGCGTGGGCGAAACGCTGGAGCACCGGTTCGATACGGCGGGCAACTATACGGTGGAGCTGCTGGTGGCCGACGAGCTGGGGCGGTACGATACGTATCGGCTGACGCTCACTGTCATCGATGAAGGTGGGGGCGGCACACCGTCCGGAGACGACCGACCCGGCGAAGAGAGGGGCGATCGTCGAGCCGAACGCGGGTTGACACCGCTTGAAACGCTATTGGTCGTGATCGCCGTCGCGCTCGGTGCGATCATGGCGGTGATGACCGTCATCATGGTCCGAAAACAGGACCGGCGCGTGATGGAGGCGGAGCAGAGCGCGACAGGGGCCGCCCGGCGTAACCGACAAACGCCCGAGGATGCGGTCTACGACCCGGTGGAGTTCACCCCGCCGCGGCCGGACATCGATCATCCCATACCGGTCTATCACCACGCCAATGTGAAACGGACCAGGGACGCGGTGTTCGAAAGCGCCAATGAGCGGTGCGATCGCCGACCCCATGGTCCGCGGCGAAAAGCGCGGCCGCGACAATACATCTACGGTTCGCATCCGGCGGAAGGAGCGCACGATGGGGCGATCTATCACGGCGAGGGGGAACCATCGCTAGGAGCACAACGACCTGCTCACCCTCCACAGAACGGATATGCCTACGAGTACTCCGACGACGGCGAATATTGAATTGGTATGAAAAGCGGGGAGCGGGGAGCGGGGAGCGGGGAGCGGTTAGCGGTTTGCGGTGTGCGGTATGCGGTGTGCGGTGTGCGGTGTGCGGTGTGCGGTGTGCGGTGTGCGGT
>CAZSUE010000616.1:0-3505 GCA_964609045.1 uncultured archaeon
TCTGTCTCCGTTTTCGTCCACTTCTCTGTCTCTGTCTCCGTCTCGGTCGCCGTCTCCGTCTCTGTTGCCATATCATTCCTCCCTGACCATGCCCCATTTTTCCACCGTGGCGCGCTCGAGCGCGCCGATAAGGATCTTATCGAAGAGGAACCCGACAAGTCCGATCATGATGAGGCCGACGAACATGACCGTGACCTCGTTCCAGAACCGTGCGTCGTAGATCATCTTCCCGATCCCGCGGTCGATCATCGCCGCCAGCATCTCCGCGCCGACGAGCGCGCGCCATGAATAGCCGATCCCGAGCCGAAGCCCGGCGAGGATGGCGACGAAGGAGCCGGGGAGGTAGATCTCGACGAATTGGCGCACTCTCGAGAGGCCGAGGTTCCGTCCCACATTGATGAGCGATCGGTCCACGGTGCGCATCCCGGCCATGGTATTATAGGTGATGGCGAAGAACCCGCCGAGAAAGATGGCGGTGATGATCGTCTCCTCGCCGAGCCCCATGGTGATGAGGAGAACCGGCACCCACGCGATGGTTGGGATTGCGATCAATAACGTGAGGATCGGCGAGAACATCTCTTCGAGGAGCACCGATTGACCGAGGAGCGCACCGGCGCTAAGGCCGATGGCCATGGCGAGGAGGTACCCGAGGAGGAACCGCCCGAGGCTGGCCTGGAGATGCTCCCAGAGGATGCCGCGCTCGAACGCGAGCCGCTGGAACTCGGACCAGATCGTCGACGGGAGCGGGAGGTAGCGCCCGGAGAGGACGCCGCCGCGGATGATCAGCTCCAGCGCGACGATGACCACCGCGAACGGGAGCAGCGCATAGACGATATTGAGCGTGCCCTTCCAGAGATTCGACGCGACCCGGCGCCGATCGGGATCGATGCCCGTGCCGGTATCCATGTTCATGGTCATGTTCGCACCATCCCCCAGCGTTGGACGGTCGCCTTCTCGATGGTACCGAAGACCAGTTTTTCGAGAAGGAGGAAGATGATGGCCATGAGGAGGATCCCGCCGAACACGACCTTGGCCTCGAGATAATCCGCCGCATCGGTGACCATGAACCCGAGCCCCCATGTGGCGGTGGCGAGGAGTTCGACGGCGATGATCGTGCGCCAGCACCGCGCGAGACCGAGCTTCAGACCAGTCAATAGGTAGACCGATGTCCATGGAAGGTACACACGAAGGTAGACGCCGACGCGCGATACGCCCATCATCGACGCCGCGTTCTCGAGGTCCGTATCGACCGAGCGCACCCCCGCAGAGACATTATAAAGGACGGGGAAGAACATGGCGATGGAGCCCACCGCAATGATCGTCCGATCGCCGAACCCGATCCAGATCATGAAGAGCGGCGCCAGGGCGATACCCGGTATCGGCATGATGAACGCGACGAGCGGTTTGAAGAAGCGATAGACCAGTTTATTGGCGCCCATGGCGAGCCCGGCGAGGACACCAAAAAGCGCACCGTAGCAAAAGCCCCAGACGAGGCGAAGGAGCGTCGCCTGGATATGAAGGAAAAGAACGGATCGGCCCTCGCTCTGTTCGGTAGCCACCGAGATGAGCGCACGAACGATCTCGCTCGGTGGCGGGAAGAGCGCCACCTCGAGCAACCCGTAGGCCGCGAGGAGTTCCCAGCCGAGAAAAAAAACGGTGAGCGGGACCAGGGGTAATACGATCTTACGAACGCGTCGGTCGACCATAGTACCCCTTTTTTGGCTCCATATTCAACAATACACTCGGTCCCGCTCTTCAAAACCCTCTATCCTAGACCCAGCTCATTCACACTTGATGTGCATACCGTCCTGCGCTTAATCGCTACTGGCCCCAGCTTAGCTCCGGAGCGCTTTGGCCTCTTCGAGGAGGCTGAGGTCCCATCGCACCGGCGGCGCCGTATCGATCTTGCCTTGGTCGACGAGGAACTGTGCCGTGTTGTTGATCGACGCGATGACCGACATATCGAAATCGATGGAGAAATCGATACGGTCGAAGATGCGGAGGAACGCGTCCTTCGAGACGTCGGAACCGAGATCGCTGGCCGCGTTCGCTGCCAGCTCGGCCGCCTCGTCGGGGTCGTTCTCGATGAGCGCGGCCTTGTCCATGTGCGCCGCGAGGAACTTCACGAGCGCTTCGCGATGGTTCTCGACAAAATCGAGCGTGGTGGTCAGCGAGACCGGCACCGGTGCGATGTCGCCGAAGGTTCGCAGCAAGCGGCCGATGCCCTTCGCCTCGGCGATGGCGGGCGTCGGCTCCCATGCGGTGAACGCCTCGATATTACCGTTATCGAGCTGGCTCGCCATCTCGCTGATGTCGAGGTTGACCCATTCGAAGTCGTCCCAGCTGAGGTTGCCGAGACCGTCGAAGTAGCGGCGCAGCACCTGCTCGGCGCCCGTGCCCATCTTCGTCGCGACAGTCTTCCCCGTAAGGTCGAACCAGCTCTCGTAATCGGACCCTTTCTTGACGATCGTCGAGTATCGGTCACCTTTTTGTGAAGTACCGATGATCACCGCCTTCTCGGGGATGGCGTTGAAGACCGAGACCGTTTTCGAATCGGAGCCGATGACCACATCGATCTCGCCGGAGATCAGCGCCTGGTTCCCTTCGTTACCGGACTGGAAGAGGATATGATCCACTTTGAGGTCGTAGGTCTTCCAGAAACCGTCATTCTTGCCTTTCAATACAAACTCTTCGGGATAGTATTGGCCGCCGTAGACGATGTCGTGGCCGCCCTTCGATCCCCTATCGATACATCCGCTCGTCAGCAACACCATCGATAGCATGATGATGCTACCGAATATCGCGCAGAGGTTGAGATATTTCTGCGTACTCATTTTTTTCACCGATCCTGCGAAAGCGCTCCGGACTATATAGCTCTTATCCTTTGCGGGCAGCGCGCCTTTCCTTCAGCGGAAGGAAGACTTAAATATGGATGCCGCTATTGGCACGAGGTGGCGATCGCAATGGATGAGGAAGCATTCTTTCACGCCGTCCTGGCCTCGAACGAACGGTTCATCGGCAGGGTGAAACAGTATCTCTCCGAGCATAAATTTACGATCCTCGATCTCAGCGAGGCCTCCGGCGTGCCCGAGTCCACGCTCTATAAACTGATGTCGAACCCGGGCAAGAATTTTCGGATCTCGACCTTTCGGGACATGATACTGGGTATCCGGAAGCTGGAAGGCGGCGAGCTGGAAGAGGAAGAGGATTTCTTCGCGGTGATCACCTCGCGCGACGCGCTCAACAGACTCGGGAGCCAGATGATGATCAACGGCGATGTCTACGCGATCCGCGAGTACCCCGCGACGACCATCGAGGAGGAGATGATCCAGGGGATCGTCGCGGAGCGCGAACATGCGCGCGGTATCCTCTGCGGCCCCATCGCAGCGACGACGCTCTCCAAGATCGTCACGATCCCGGTTTGCTCGCTGCGGTTCGAGAACACCGCGCTCCTCCGCGGGCTGCGCCAGCTCTCGCAGAAGCTCTAGCCGATACGGCAGGAAGG
>CAZSUE010000617.1:0-3505 GCA_964609045.1 uncultured archaeon
TTACCACGCATCGCCAGCGCTCGTCCTTTTCGGTCGCATCCGGTTCGATGGACTTCGTGGTAAACCCGGGTTGGAACTCGTCGTCGACGAACCATTCGTAGGTATAGGTGATGAGGTCGCCGTCGGTGTCGCGCGGTGTGGTGGGCGAGACGATGGTGCAGACGATCTCGTCGGTGGTGCGCGGCTCCTGGGTCAGCTCGATCTCCGGTACGGGTGGGATGCGGTTCTGGGTGGAGAACTGTGCGGTGACGGCCTCGGTGGTGCCGCCCTTGGAATCGACTGCCCATAGCTCGACATAGAATGTCTGGCCCGTCCCGTCCGGGCCGAAAGGAAGTGCGGCGGGAAAAGTGAATGTGGGTTGGTGTACGGTCTGATCGGCCACGATATCGTCGCCGCCGAACGAGGTCCCGACATTGAGGTGGTAGGTGATATGATCGTTCTCGGGGTCGGAGGCAGGTGTCCATTCGAGGGTGGGCTTGCGCAGGTGTGCGTCGACGACCTCCGGTGCGCCGGGGGTACTGGGTGGCTCGTTGTGGGTGATCGTGACGGTGCCGGGACTGTAGGCGGTGGCGGTATGGGGTTCGAGCCCGGAATAGGCGGGGATGTCGGTGGCCTCGGCGTAGACATAGTACTCACCGGCGGGCACGGCGCTGGTGTCCCAATGGTAGCTGCCCGTGTTGGCCAGGTTGCCGGCGATGATGGAACGCGATAATGGATCGGTATCGGTATCGTAATAGAGATCGATCCGGAGCGCATCGTTGTCCGGGTCCGTCGCCTCCCATGTCACCTGGTAGGCGTCGGTTGCGGCGTCGTCGAGTCCGTCGGGTTCGAAGAGCTCGATCTGCGGTGCGTTGTTCGGTGCGTAGACATCGAACTGCACCTGCGTGGTATCGGTGAGTCCGCCGTCGTCGACGGTGAGCGTGACCGTATGCGTCCCCGCGCTGAGGTTGGTGGTGAACGATTGGCCCGTGCCGATCGGGCCGGCGATATCGGATCTCCAGCTATATTCGAGCTGCCTCCCTTCGGGGTCGGAGCTGCCGGAGGCGTCGAAGTCGATATCGTCGCTGGTGAGGAAGAAATTATTATTGGACGGCGACCCGATCACCGCCGTGGGTGCGGTATTCTCGGCGACGGTGATCTGCGCGATGGCGGAGCCAGTGGCGCCCTCGAGGTCTTCGACGATGAGCTGGATCGTATGCTGCCCCTCGGAGAACTGGTACGGTTCGCCGGTGTAGACCTCGCCGGAGCCGAACGATGAGATCGGGATGAGCCCTTCGTACCATTTCCAGCTGACGATGGAATCGCCCTGGTCGACATCGTAGCTTTGGGACCCGTCGAAGACGATGGCGTCGGTATCGAGATATGTCCCGCCGTCCTCGGGAGTGGTGATGATCGCCACGGGCGATGTATTTTGCTCTTGCGCGGCGGCGTTCGTCGCGCTGAATGGCGAGAGGGCGAACGCAACGACGAGGAGGAACGCGATAACGATGAAGGCGAGGAGGGTGGAAGAATGCGTCAATGCTGCTTGTGGCTCCGACGGTGGTGATGGTGACGGTGACGGTGACGGTGCGGATGCGGGCAGTGACGATACACCTCCGGAGTCGGTATTTGGTTCCAAAGCGGGTTGATCTGCACTAGAATATCGGCCGAACATTGTCCCACCATAACTTGACGGGTCGTGGAAAACCGATCGAGGCTAGACGCCGGTGATCGGGTGTCGATGATCTGGTAGATTTATAAACCATACCAGTGGCGATCACATCCCTTTTTGGTTATTTAACAATTCGGGCTGGCATCTCTCTCTCCTTTTTCGCCGCCGCGTTCTGCATCGGGGCGGGGTGTGAAAACAACACGGCGGCCGTGACCCGCCACCGGTCTGCATTGTGCATCGTCCATTGCATCGTCCATTGCATCGTCCATTGCATCGTCCATTGCATCGTCCATTGTCAAAAAAGTTATTATCGTCCGCTCCTTACCACGCAACCACACCTCGTGATACCATCATCTTACTCGAGAGGAGGCAGCCCCTTCAATGTCCGTTATGAACTCGTTCACGCACCCCAATCCATGCAGTAACGCGATCCATACGTCGTCATTCCGCGAGGCGGTTGCCGACCAGCTCAGAGCGGACACCGTTCCCGAGAGGGCAGGTGGCGCGTTCTACGACCAGATCCGTGACTACTACGGCCACGCCGCGATCAGGAAACGGCTGGCAGAGTACTGCGGCGGCGGATCGTTCGAGCGACCGGAGGAGATCACCGCCACCTACTTCCTCGGCCACGGCCGCCATCTCGCCGAGCGTGAGCGTTACGCGTTCCCCGTGATGGCGACGGCGCCCACGGGCGAGGGAATCCAGCAGCTCATCGACCGCGCACTCGATCTCTTCCGATCCGTGCCAGATACCGCCGGGATGCAGACGATCCTCGATATCGAGTACTTCAATCACGGCTCACTCGCGTACCTCATCACCGATCCCCAATATATCTTCAGGCTCCTCGAACCGGTCTACGAAACGCTCATGGCGTTCTATCACCAGTTCGAGATCCCCATTATCGCGAGCTTCACCCCCTCGGGGTACCATTTCGAGTGCAAGATACCGTATGAGAGCGAACTGTACGACGAACTGGTCACCATCGGCCACCTGGAGCCCACGCTGCGGACGCGATATGAGAGCGTCGATCCCACCGATGTCAAACGGCTTGCGCCAGTAAGCGAGCGGACCGGGCTCGGATACAGCGCCATCGGGCGCCTCTTCGAATTCATCGTGCATTGGGTCATACGCCGCGCACGGGCGCGCTCGGAGCTGCCGATCACCGTCTCCGACCCGCTCACCGGCGACCCGAAATATCCGCACGAAGGCATCTCGCTCGATACGACACAGTACGCAGACCCGATCCGTATGCGCCCGATCCGTATGATCTATTCCACGCACCAGAAGCATAAGGTGGCACCTTGGCGCTACGGCGGCGATGTGGCGGAGGAGGCGCCGGTATTTACCGTCATCCCCCGCGGCGACCTGACCATCGACGAGCTGCTGGCCGTTACCGCGGATATGGAGCTCACCACCGAATGGGCGAAGAGGACCACCACGCGACTTCCCGAACGGACCGACGGATGGTTCGAGGTCATCGACGCGTACCGCGATTCGAGGCTCTATCGGTTCCATCAGGCGTTCGACGCCGAGTCGCACAACCCGCCACAGCAGTGGCGGCGGACCTACTACGCCTTCGATACCGGCAGTTATTCCACCGTTGTACAGCGATCGATGGCGCGGCCGCAGCCCGAACTATTGGTGCCCACCAATCTCCAATCCATCACGCGTGAACTGTACCGACGTGGCTGGCACCCGAAACACATCGCCGGGTTGATCCGTGCACATTACGAGCGGGACGACCTCGACTGGCCGGTGGATTGGTCGAAGTATGTGCCGGAAACACGGGCGAACTATTGGGTGCGCGTTTATACGGGCATGATGCTCGCGAAACTCGACCGCGTCGACCCCGCC
>CAZSUE010000618.1:0-3503 GCA_964609045.1 uncultured archaeon
AAATCTGCCTTCTATCGCCATCTCAGGAAGATCAGAGCCAAATACAAACGAACCTACGTGGCCGATCGGTGAAGCGCCAAAGGCGCGAGGCGATAGTGACTCTGAGCGCAGCGAAGAATGGCCGATATCGAAACACACTTGTTTCGTGGAGCGTGCCGTTTTTCGCAGCAAAACGTGGCCGATCTGCGAACAATGCAAAATGTCGAGGTTCTCAATTGGAACACCATGTGGGAGAATGGCCAGCTCGTCGTTCCGCGCGAACTTCACATGCTGCTCGGGTTGCGGCCGAACGATCGATCCATCGCCTATGGAAGGAACGATCAAATCATCTTCAAGAAGGTGGAACCGTCCATGCTGGAGCGTGCGTTCGATGAGCTGGTCAAGACGGCCTCAGCTGTGGCGAACGCGAGCGATAGTACGGATGAGATCGTTTCCGAGGAAGTGAAGGAGCATCATCCATCGCGTGGAAATTATTATTATGCTCGAAACGGATAGGTTCTCATAATGACTGTAGACATCTCCGAAGAAGAGCTATTGACAAAGCTCATAGAAGCATTGGAAGAGCGACCCGCGTTCAGGACCAGAGTGTATGCGATATTGTCCGAGAAATACACAACGCGTGACGAACTCCACGAATATATGGAGAGGGCTGATAGAAAGTTCAACGAGCTGCTTCGTGAGACGAGAGAAGAAAGGGAAAAGAGCGATACGCGCTACGAGGAGATGAGGGCGGAAAGCAACAAACGCTTCGAGGCGGTGATGAACGAGGTTAAGGAACTGAGGGAAGAGAGCAATACGCGCTACGAGGAGATGAGAGCGGATACAAACAAACAGTTCGAGGAGATGAGGGCGGATACGACCAAACAATTCGAGGAGATGAGAGCGAATACAAACAAACGATTCGAAGCGGTTGACAAGCGGTTCGATACTGTGGATGAACGCTTTGAAGAAATGAAAGGTGACATCCAAACAATGGACGATCGACTTATCGGGCTGGGCGCGAGGTGGGGATTGGAAACGGAATCCGCATTTCGAAATGCAATGGAGGGCGTACTCAAAGAGCATTTTGGTGCAAATGTCCATAAATGGCGCGTGTTCGATAAGGATGGAGTGGTCTACAATCATCCCGCAGATGTGGAATCCGATCTTGCGATCTGTAACGGGAAGCATATCCTCATAGAAGTGAAGGCGAGTATTTCGGATCGGGAAGTGCGATATTTCTACAATATTGGAACACTCTACGAGAAGCTCGAGGGTGTGAAGCCGGAACTCGCCATCGTCTCACCATTTTTCAAGCCGAACGCAATTGAAATTGCCCAAGAGCTTGGAATACAAGTTTATTCCGTTTGAACCAGTTTTTACTTTACTGCATGCCGGGCATGACCGGAGGGGTACGAGGAATGGTGCAAAAAATAATATTACAAAGCGGACCCAGCGGTGAGGATCCATCATGACCCAACCTACCCAGCGTAGCCCACCGAAGATCTTTCTCTCCACCGCCAGCGATGTCGGCCGGAAGCGCAGCGTGAACGAGGATTCGCTCCTCACGCTCGACATTCGGAAGCATTCTGTCGCCGGCCCACTGAGGTTCACCAGCCTCATCCTCGCCGACGGGATGGGCGGGCTGGGGAACGGCGACTTGGCCAGCAAGATGGTGTGCGAGGGGCTGGGCCGGTTCAGTGTGGACACGCTCCCTGCAATCTTGCAAGAGCACGGTGGGGGGGGTGCCCTCGGCCGAAAGCTCGGTGAAGCGCTGGGTGCGGCGGTGGTTGCGATCAACACCTCGCTCGTGGAAATAGGCGAAGCGGCGGGGAAGCTCGGGTCCACGCTCGTCTATGCGCTCCTCTACGGGAACAGGCTCTACTATACCCATATCGGCGACAGCCGCATCTACCGCATCACGGAGGACGGCACGCTGGGGGAGCGGACGATACGGCAACTGACCCGCGACCATTCGGTGGTGGGTGCGCTTCTGGACCGTGGCGCGATCACCCCCGCGGAGGCGAAGGACCATCCCATGTCGCATGTGGTGACCCGCTCCATCGGCACCGACGAAGAGCTCGAATTCGATCTCGAGGTCGAAACGCTGGCGCTGGACGAGAACTGTACCCTTCTGCTCTGCAGCGACGGGCTCACCGATATGCTCGACGACGACGAGATCCGCGACTGTTTCGCGCTGCATAACCCGGACCGGATCTGCCGGACACTCGTGGCGCGCGCGAACGAGAAGGGCGGCAAGGATAACATCTCGATGATCCTCGCGCGCATTCTGATCGAAGGAGTTAAACGCAGGCGCACGCAACGAACAACGACGCGACGGGGTGCCATAGAATGAGGACCTATAGTGCGCGATTGGTCTATCGTGAACGGGAGGCCCGGTGGCGATCGATATCGACGATGCGCCGGTGATCAGACGCGATATGTCGAAGTTCGCCATCGTCTGCGACGCTGGGGTGGAGTGCTACCCGCTGGGCGTCTTCGACCTATCGGTCAGCGCCGGCGACGGCCATGCGAAACTGTTCTGGAACGGGGACAGGCTCTACATCCAGGACCTCGGCAGCTCCAACGGCACCTTTATCGTCATCGACGATGACGAGCGCCCGCTGCCCGTCCCTGGCTGGAACGCACGCACTGAGGACGACGATGACGATGAACGCGCACCCAGCGAGCCGACGGCCATCCGCAAAACACGAACGGTGCGGATCGGCACGCTGGCGTTCACCGTCGAGATCGAGACGAAAAGTGCGATCAATGTCACCGGCGACTACCTCGCCGCGGGCGCGTCCAAGATCGATGTGCGCGACAGCGTGCTGCAGCGCTCGACCATCGGCGGCAAAGCCGGCGCCGGTGGCGGTGGCGGCGTGGCACCTACCGAGGACGAGGTGGTGTCACAGGTGGAGGTGCGCGACTCGGTGGTCGTCCGCAGCACGGTCACCGGGTGCGAAATGGGCGTTTGTCCAGCATGCGGTAAGCCGGTGGCGGTGGAGTGGAAGAACTGTCCGTATTGCTGCACGGCGCTGCGGGAATGACATGAACGGAGCGCTCTCTTTTGAACTGAGAATGCGACCTGACCGAGCAGCAGCGAACGGGCGCGAAGCGCGCTACCGGTCAGATAGCATCGAATGAAATGAACCGATT
Source organism: uncultured archaeon (assembly GCA_964609045.1). GTDB lineage: Archaea > Thermoplasmatota > Penumbrarchaeia > CAZSUE01 > CAZSUE01 > CAZSUE01. Next base: position 3,139 of record CAZSUE010000618.1, read on the forward strand.
TGAATTTCACGAACGCCCCCCATTCTTGTAGTATTTTTAAGATGGGAGGTCGATCAATTCGATGCAGAACCTGAGTAAAGATGGCGGTCACCTTATTCTCTGGATCACGAGCGCTGATGCGCATAGGTCGGCTATCGAGCGCTTGCAGCAAGACAAAAACGATCTTTCCCCACTTGAGGAGAGCCGCATCCCTCCGACACTGGCCGCGAAGGCGCACTTCCCCGCCCATCAGCTCCGTGCCTCCTCCCCCCTCGGGACTCCTCTGTGTTAAAACGGCCAGCGCCGTTGGGAATGGGCGCGGTCCGATGAGGGACTCCAGCACACAAGCGGCCGGGTCGGGTGCGAGCATTCGCAGCGTTTTCTCA
>CAZSUE010000619.1:0-3500 GCA_964609045.1 uncultured archaeon
ATCTCGAATCTATCACCGAACTCATGCTTGATCTGATCGATGATCTCGTCAACGGCGCGCGTGGCCTTTGCGGAGAGTCTGGTAACACCGATACTCCGTGTTTGCATGAAATTTCACCTACAAAGAAAAGGATTGATTGGTGATAAAAACCACAACCCGACTATTTAAGAAATACCTCATCTGGACGGACCGTGAATTGATGGAAAGCATCCCTATAGTGCCACACCCTCGATTCTAACATTCATCAGTGACCGGTTCGTGGCTGTTTCATACTCGTTAGATAATATGGGGTACGAACTGATGACGGTATTGAACTCGAGATTCAAATCGGTGATGTCTTCGATCATACGATTGATCTCGCGAACGGGAGGCCCCATCGATTCGAGCACAGGGCGAAAAAGGGCTGCAAACGGTCTTCGTTGGGCTGAATACTGGTGGCCAAAGCTGCCCGAGACGGAGCATGCGCAATATAATTCTGCCTCCCAACGCTTACTGGTACCGCCTGGAGTGCGTCAAAGAGTTATTCCTCGGGGTACTTTGAAATTTCTAATGAAAGAGCCCTCTACTTCTCACGATCTTGCTATTATTGATGGACGAATCATTCAGATGGTTACAAAACCTGTCACCACCCCCCCTTTCAACCGCGATGCACGCCACGTTTCGTGCGCTCAACGCCAGTGTCCTCGAACACCTTCGGTGCTTCACGGACCCCACGCGGCAGCGCAGAGACGGCATCTGCCGTAAAAGATACTGCAGAAGGCATAAAAGCGCAAAGAAGAGGGGAAACGATTTCCTTATCGCGTTTTCGCAATAGCAATGACCTCTTGACGATCGCGCCGCCTGGAAACATTCATAACCTTCAACATTCATAATTTTCTACGAGAACCATGCAGATCGAGGAATTAGCCCATAAACCCAATTCGAAGATACTCTATGAATGGTTCGAGAACCACGAGCCCGATGAGGAGTTTGCAGACCTTCTCGATACCATGATTGAGCAGACGAGAAAAGGATTAGAACTAGGTTGATCCAATGGTCTGTTTGGATACTGCGTTCATAATCGATTGTTTCCGTGGCCAAGATAGAGCCAAGAAAAAACTCATGGAGCTGATGGTCGCGGAGGAGACCCTCGTAACGACAGTAATTACCGTTGCCGAACTCTACAAAGGCGCCTTCGGACATAGAAAAACAACCGAGAAGCTGCAGGAGATCAATGATATCGTAGATATTCTCTATATATTCGATACAAACCTCCGGGCTGCGAAACTGTACGGTTATTACTACCAATACCTCAAGAGAAAAGGGAGAATCGTTGACGATCGTGATATTCTCATTATCGCGACGATGATGGCATATGGGGAACATCGGATTGTGACGAGGAATCGGAAACACTTCGAGACGATTCCAGATATAGAGGTCATTGACTATTGATTGAGATTGAATGAATTGATCGGACCTGAGACGTCTTCCACCTGATAAACAAATCCTCTTCCATTGAGCCGAACTGTTTTTTGCCATGGGGGACGAGAGCGACCGTGGGTTTGCGAAGTCGCCAGGGACTGCGTGTTGCATAACGGTGATACTGGGAGCGGCTACTGGCCATGCTCTATTTGAGCTGGTCGCGGGTTGTGCGGGCGTAGGATGGGGTTGGCTATGGCACGAGCGGGGGTGGGTTGGGCTATGGCGCTGGTCGCCGCTGGTTGGCTAAGGCCGCTGCAGATTCCGCTCGCGGGCTCGCGGAACATTTAGCGAAAAGCGATACCGGGCTTATCGTGCGCGAGGTGGTGGCGCTGGCTATGGCGTGTGGTGGGCATGGTTAGGCTATGGCGCTGGGAGGATGGGGTTCGGCTATGGGCTCGCGAGATCGTTAGCGGAAAGCGTTAATAGGTCTACCAGATGTGGGGCTCATTCCATTCAAAGGATCGAGTATATATGTTTTCGCCAAAAAGCCTATTAATTAGGTGCTCTGCCTGGAATGAGCCGTGGAGGGAGCGCTGGCGATGGTGTATGGTGGGGATGGCGGACTATGGCGTTAGGAGGATGGGGTTCGGCTATGGCTCAGCGACCAGACGCCACTGCGCCTGATCGCTACTGGTTGGCTGCCAGACCGAAACCGTTCCACTCGCTTAACCGAACCGGAGTATGCATTGGGCTTTTTGAAGGTGATCCAGATCGAGGATCATGTCCTCTTCGGCTTTTGATCGATAGGACGATCATCGATAAGAACACCCGGAAGCAATAGATATTCTTCATCGTGCGCTGTTTTCACTTCGAGTTCTGTCATCGGCGAATATTCAACATCATCCGCAGACGAATGCCATTTGATCTCGATGGCGGTTCGTTCGATTCCTAATATATCAGCGGTTTCGCTACCAATGACAGAGACATCGGCACCCGAATCGAAGAGTGCGGTCAAACCTCCAATGTATGATCAGGAGTTCGAACCGACACAGTGGCGTATTGGCGACCCATTGGATCAATCCTCAACTTGCCAATATCTCGCTTATCTCCCTTCGGACCTCTGGGTTTAGAATATCGCCTTCGACGGTGATCCGATTCCCTTCGATAATAATCCTGTAATCCTCTCCTATTTTCTCTCGGACCCGTTTTGCTTTTTCGAAGATCGTCTCGTCGTCGATAGTAGCTGATATACCATGCAACCTGACTGAAGGCATCAAAACCACGAAGAATACTAACAAATGGTCGCTATAAAAGCCTATGGAGGGTTGGTATTGAGTTCCACTGGATGCGGCGCACCAAGCCTTTTCGCGCTGAGCTGGCTGGCTATGGTGCATGAACGCGGATGGACTGGGCTATGGCGTTCCGCTCGCGCGGCGTACCACGCGTTGTCGCGCCTAATCGCCGCTTTGGTTGCCTGCCAGACCAAGAGTGTTCCGCTCGCGGGTCATACTCGACCGTCTTCCACGCAAACCGAGGGACGATGGTTGTATGTGCGCTTGTATCAACGACCGCAGTGTGTGGCTGTGACCATGTTGCTCTTTCCCCATAACATATTTGGGCAATAGGTCGCGTCAATAGGAACGGTTGATAAAAAGCATGAAAGTGAGGTGGTGAACTGTCTTTGGACCGATTGTCGCGAACATGGAGAGTTGTGTCTGAATGCGCCATCGGCGCTGCCCGCGTGTGAATCGTCAAGCCGCTGACGCGCGTGTCCCGCCTCGGGGATGGTTGCCCTCTCCCATGCGAGCAAGGCGCGGTCGCGTTGTGGCGCGTCTGGGCCTCGTAGGGGGTCGTGACGAGCCTTAGCGGCTATCGCCAACCCATTGTCCACCCGTTCCCGTCCACGAAGAGACGCCATTTGCTTCACTGGATCGAAGAATGGGGTAGATCACGATCCTATCCGCTGCACTCCGTATTGCTGGTAGTAGAATCTATGCACCGTAATAGAACAAATTATGAACCCACCACCAAACCGCACACCGCTCCCCGCTCCCTGCTCCACGCACACCGCTCCACGCACCCCGCACCCCGCACCCCGC
>CAZSUE010000620.1:0-3495 GCA_964609045.1 uncultured archaeon
CTCGACGTGCGCGAGGTCGGCGGTGCCGTCGGGGTCCGTGGCGCGGACGGTCAAATAGATCGTTCCCGACCCGTCGTTGGCGATGTGGGCGGGATCGCAGTAGAACCCGACGATGGTGGGCGGGCGGTTCTCCGGCGGCGCCTCCACCGCGATGGTGAGCGACGCGTCCACCGTATGGCCGGCGGTATCGCTGACATAGACACGAATATCGTACTGGCCGGGATCGTCCGGCGCGGTATAGTCGACCCTCGCACCGCTCCCGGTGATGGTGCCCGCATCGTGCTCATAGCGATACGAAAGCGGATCAGCGTCCGGATCCTCTGCACTCACCGTCAGCATCACCTCCTGCGCGGGGGCCACAGGATTGCGTGAGGCGGTGAACGCCGAGATGCTCGGCGGGCGGTTCGGTGCGGTGGGTGGTAGGACCCGGAGCGTACAGGACCGGTGATTATTCGCAGTAGCCACATCCTCCGGTCGTACATCCTGAACTGTGACGGTGAGCGAGTGGTTGCCGCTCGTACCGGTGGTATCCCAGATAAGGCTGCACTGCACCGCTTCGCCATAGTGCAATAGCGTTTCTGAATGGTATCGGTCGAGGAGGGTCCCGTCGTCGCGTTCGAGCACGAGGTCGAACGCTTCCGCGGCGATATCGGCGATATTGCGCACCATCGCCGTGAATGTCGCCGCGGTTCCCGATTCGACCTCCGCCGGGTGTGTTATCGTCTCCAGTGCGAGGTCGGGCGCAGGCACCGGCTCGGTGAGGTGATGCACCTTGTTTATCGCAAGATCACGGTACTCCGTCGTATGGTCGGGGCCCCAGCGCACGGTCACATCCACGGTGCCGCTATGGTCGCCGAGCCCGAAATGCTGGATCATGGTGTTCTGGTAGCAGTGGTTGCCCATGGCGGACTCCACATCCCGCATCATCGTGGTGCCGTCGGGGAGGGCGAGCCGGATGCGCGCGCCGATGGCGGCGCGGTTGCAGCGCGTGCCGGTGAGCTTGAACCCGACCCAGTTGTTCGCATTGCCGTTGTTCCGATAGAGTCGCGCGGAGTAGGCCCCGTTCTCGTACGGCGTCTTCCCGTCGACGACGAGGTCGAGGTCGCCGTCGCAATCCCAATCGCACCACGCGCCGCCCACCGTGTCCCAGACACGGACGCCGGTCTCGGTGGAGACATCGGTGAAGGTATTGTCGCCGTTGTTTGCGAACATGTACGAATAAGCGTAATCGATGCCCGACTTCACCTGCGGGATGAACATATCGAGGTCGCGATCGTCGTCCCAGTCGGCGAGTGCGACACCGAAATAGAGCTCCTCGTCGCCGCCGGGCGGGTGTGAGGGCACGCCGCAGCCGTCGAAGATGTCGGTGAAATCGTAGCCGCCGGAGGGGCCGTTGCCGTGGAAGAAGTACGATGAATCGCAGATATTGGCGCGGTAGAGATCGCGGTGCGCGAGGTTCGAGACCCAGAGATCGACGACGCCGTCGTTGTCGAGGTCGCCGAACGCCGAGCCGGGCGAGTGGCCGTAATAATACTCGGTGCCGCGGCGCGTGGGGTGCCCTTCGACGCCTTTCTCTTCGGCGACATCGACGAAGGTCCCGTCGCGCTGGTTCTCGTAGAGATAGTTCTCGCGCAATAGATAATTACCGACATAGATGTCCGGCCAGCCGTCGTCGTTGTAGTCGCCCCAGGTGAAGCCCATGGCCGCTGCGGGGTCGTCGCCCTCCCAGACGCCCGCGCTCTTCGTCACATCGGTGAAGGTCCCGTCGCCCTCGTTGTGCCACAATGTGTCCGGGTACTTCGTATTGTTCGCATCGCGCCAATTGAGCGCGTAGATATCGAGATAGCCGTCGCAATCGTAATCGCTCCAGCCCACCGCCAGCGTGGGATAGGGGTCGGTCACATCGCCCGCCGCGGCGGTCACCTCGGTGAAGGTCCCGTCACCGTTGTTGTGGTAGAGATGGTCGTGCGAATCGTCGGACCCGTCACCCTGATAGAGATCGAGCCAGCCGTCGTTGTCGTAATCGCCCCAGCTACAGTAGCCCAGCGTGGTGATGCCCGCTTGCGCGGTGGTCTCCGTGAAGTCCCAGTTCGGCGGGCCGTTGTTGCGAAAGAGTCGCGAGGGGCCGTCGTTGTTCGCACTCGTAAGCGAGACCATGAGGTCCTCGTAGCCGTCGTTGTTGTAATCACCCCAGCAGTAATTATCGCCGCGGACGCCCTCCAGCCCCACCTCGGCAGAGACATTGGTGAAGGTCACCGCTCGATCGGTGCGCGAATTCGATCTGCCGTCCATGGTCGACAAGGGTCTGCTCGTGCCAGTACCGATGATCGGCGCGATAGCGGTTACGATGAGAAGCAGTGCCAGCACTGCAGCACCAAACTGTAGCTGTTTCATACCGAAACATTGGGCTTGTGATACATTCGGTTTTCGGTTTGGGGAGGGGGTTGGGGGTTGGGCTTTCGGGTTGGGGCCGCCCCCCCCGCTGCATATAAAGCAAATAAAGAGCCAAAGAAAAAAGCATCATTTTTACTACTCTATGTCTACTCTATGTCTACTCTATGCGCGATGAAACCTATGCGCGATGAAACGAGGAGGCAGCAAGGTGCGGTGCCGCATACGTCTTTTTTTCCGTCAGACCCCGATGACAGGGCCGAAAATGTCCAACCGCGCTATTGGCGCCAGGGACGATACTGGTGAGATGATCGTTATTCGGTCAACCACTCATTTCAGTTTCCGACGTCTCATCAGCAACAGGAGCGCAACGATCGCCGCTGCTACGGTAACGGTGCCGATCACGGTGCTTCTACTAAGAGTCGCCGAACCGGTTCCTTCGGTCTCAACCCCATCGCTCCCATTGGTCGCTCCTATCTCATCGGTGGTATTGCCGGTGACGGTTATCAGCAATTGGTCTGCCCCGGTCGAACCATTGTTATCGGTGACGATGAGCGTGAGCGTATAGTTCCCCGCCTGGGTGTAGGTATGGACGGGGTGTTGTTCATTGCTGGTGTTGCCGTCGCCGAACTCCCAATGATATGCGACGACGCGCCCGTCGGGGTCGGTTCCGGTCCCGTGACAGACCACCCGCAACGGTGCGCTGCCGTTTTGCGGTCGCACTCCGGCGGTGCCGACTGGCGGTTCGTTCGCGTCTTCATCACTATCAGTATCAGTATCACTATCACTGTCAGTATCAGTATCACTATCACTATCACCGCCATCATCACTATTGTTCCCCGTTCCATCCCCGCCATCGTGCACGGTGATGGTGAGTATGGCGGTTGCTGGCTCGCTCCAGGTACCGTTATCGTCCCGTGCCGAGAATGAGATGGTATGCGTTCCGGGCGAGAGCGCGGCGGTGGTGAACGCTGGAGTCGATCCGAACGCGCCGTCACGGTTCGAGGTCCAGCAGTATCCGACGACGCACCCGTCGTTGTCGGTTCCTAACCCCATAAAGGAGACATGTTCGCCTTCGAGCGCCGGGTTCGGAGCGACGGAGAC
>CAZSUE010000621.1:0-3494 GCA_964609045.1 uncultured archaeon
ATGAAAGCGCAACGCCCCGCGCTTATGGAACCGAACTGGATGCGGATAACATGGACCCAGACACCGGAGTATATGCGTTTTATCGGGTACGATTACGACATCGACAATTTCTTCGACGATATCTACTGGCAGGCGACGAATGTCTGTGACATCGAACTCGACTTTGTGGAGCATAGCCACCCCCGCGGGCTGATCACCGCGCTCTCGATCGCAGTGGAGGACCTTCCCACCGCCGTCTCGCTCTATCAGAATGTGTCCATTGAGAACGGGCGGCCCTATAGCACCTTCAACCTCACCGCCAACGCGCGCATCGGCAGCTTCGACTACCATGGGATGGTGTTCGATATCGAGAACCTGTCGCGGTTCTTCGATTCGCACTTCACCCTGGTCGATATCCCGACGAAGCTCGATTTCCACGGCTCGTTCGACCGCGGGCTCGCGGAGCAGCCGGGTGGTGAGAGCCTCATGGAGGTGCTCGGCGGGTTCATCGAGAAGGTGCGCAACTTCGGCATCATGGCGCGGACCATGCGCGACAATATCGTCGACACGCTGGAGCGTGGCGGTGAGGCGCTCATCAGCGCCAACGCACCGATCGGGCGGGTGGAGCTCATGGTGGGAAGTGGCGATTATCTCGACCTCGATCTCGGCGAGAGCGGTGATGGTGATGGTGATGATGCCAGCGATCTCATCGCGATCACGAAAGCGAGCGGTGCGGGGGCCGATCTCTCCGGCGATAATGTTTCGGCCGCTTTCTGCGCGCCGTTCGGGCTCGGGCTCCATCTTCGGCTCAGCGGCGTGAAGCGATTCGATGTGGATACGCTCGAAGGATCGCGATCGCGTTTCGAGCTGGAGGCGGTGGGCGGAGAACCGGTGGCGCTCCTCTACGACGACGGTTCCAATCGGCTCGTGGGCGAGTTCGGGCCGATGCCGAGCCGGTTGGAGGCGACGCTCGCGGGGTCGCAGCTCACGCTCATCGCCGACCGAAACACGAATTTGACACTTGCGGGCGATCTCAGCGGCCAGTACGCCGCGGCGGAGATACGCGATATCCCTCAACGGCTGGGTATCTCCTCGTCGGCGTTCGGTGACGCCACCAATGTCTCCACTTTATTGAACGGCAGCTATCTTCCCGACCTCCTCGGATCGCTCGCGCTCTTTTCGCACATCGGCGCGGTCAACGAATCGGAGATGGTGGATGAGCCGTTCGACGAGGAGGGGTGGTTCGAGCTCGAGGCGAGCGATCACCTCGGGGTGGTCCGTGTCTGGCTTTCGAACGGGCGTTTCATCCGACCGACGGATGGTGGCGATCATCTCTGTATCTTCAACCGGATCAGCACCCAGCCGAACGGGAGCGAGGTCTACAATTTCTCCATGCACGCGCAGCTCACCGGGCTGCGGTTTGTGAACGCCACATTGGGCGAGGATATGGAGCTATCCGTCTCGCTCGCCGGCGAGCGCCCGTTCGAGCTCTTCTATTACGACCGGAACCGCACGATCTACGGGACGCTGTCGAACCTCCCGCGCGAGCTGAAGCTGCACATCAACGACGACTATATCAGCTTCGAGAGCACCGACATCGTCGACGCGCTCGATATCTACGGTAGGGTGGACGACCAGCTCACCGGCATCGAGATACGCGACCTCCCGCACGCGATGAAAATCCGGGGGACGATGGTCGCCGATATCGTCGAGAACCTCCGCGATACGCGTGCGATCTTTGCGGGCGAGCTCGCGCGCCAGATCAGCGCGTTGATCAACCTCGGCGCGATCTTTCAAGATCTCTCGGATCTGTCTGAACTCGGCGGCATAGAGGAATCGATGTCGCTGGAGGTGCTGGGCGGCGACGCGATCGGGAGCATCGAATTTTTCTCCTCGAGCGGCTATTATTACACCCTCGACGACAACTTTCTTGCGCTCTATAACAACACTGGCCACGGTGCGCATCGGCGGCGCGGCAACGGCGGTGATAGAGACGGTAATAGAGACGGTGGTGATGATGGGGGGGGTATTAGCACGGTGGGGCTCAGCCTCCGCATCAGCGACCTCGTCGGGTTCGAGACCGCGCTGGGCGAGACGACGAAGCTGGAGCTGGAGCTGGCGGTACCGAGACCGTTGAGCGTGGCGGTGAAGGACCACAACGAGTCGGTGCTCATCGAGGTCGTGGATGTCCCCTGCGAGCTGGGTATCGAGATGAGGAACGCGTCGGTGGAGTACTATGCCAGTGCGGGCATCGACCGTATCGGTTTCCTCGGTCGGTTCGGCGCACAGCGCGCGAACATCACCATCACCGACCTCCCCGCTGCGATATCGGTCCGCGGGACGCTCCTGGAGCGCTATATCGCCGACGAGGAGTCGCCATCATTGGCGCACGGGACGATCATGGACCGGCTCATGGCGCTCTTCTATCTCGGTGACATGTTCAAATCGATCTTCGGGATGGCGTTGGACGATGCGAGTGCGAACGGTGAGGTGGGCGGTGAGGTGGGCGGTGAGGGGCGCGTCGACGGCGGCGATGGTGCCGACACGCTCGTGTTCGAGGCGTCGGATGCGATCGGCGAGATCGAGTTCTCCATCGGCCCCGGTCGCATGCGGAGCATGGCGGACGATTTCATCCTCCTACATAATCCGGGGTACGAGTTCAACCGCACTGCGCCGGTCACGATGGCGGGTCGGATCAGCCGGTTGCGGTATTTGAGCGCGCAGATATCGGACCGCGCCTCGTTCGAGATACGCACCCAGAGCGGCGTCCCCACGCGGTTCGTCTACGAGAACGCGACGCAGTCGTTCCAGATCTATTTCGAGCGCCTTCCCAGCAGGACCAGCATGGTTTTGGCCGAGAACCTCTTCCTCTATCGGAGCAGCGCCGTGATCCCTGTGGTGCGATTCGTCCAGAATCGGTCCGGCTATTATACCTCGATCTTCGTCGAGCGCGTCCCCACCCAGTTCTCGCTGCGCGGTTCGTTCATCCGTTCCATGACGGAGGACGGTGCGGTCGGTGACGGCGTCAGGCGCGCCGATGCAGATGCAGATGTTGATGCGCCGTCGTTGAAGGTGACGCTGATCAACCTCATCGCGCAGATCTCGAGTTTCGTGGATATCTACTGGGAGCTGTTCACCGCGCCGCCGATCGCGGGGGGTGGTCCCGCGGACGATACGACCGAGACGATCGAGATGGTGTGCAACGACCGGTTCGCGCAGATCGACTTCTTCGCCGCCGGGGAGCGCTATTATCGGTACGACTGCGATCATCTCTCCTTTGCGGACCCCGCGGGCGTATTGGCGGGTGCGGCATCGACTTCGGCGCAGCGCGACACGCTTTCGATGAGTGCGCGCATCACCGGCCTCAGTGGGCTCAGCGCCTCGATCGGCGCCAACGGGACGACTGCGACATTGACGCGCGATCAAGATTACTCCGGTGCTTTCGCGCGACCGTTCGTTTTCCGGTACGAGGATATCAACAACTCGATGCTCACCCGCGTTTCGAACCAGCCGAT